>JALWVW010000001.1 GCA_027079365.1 Campylobacteraceae bacterium
CTCAATCTCTGCCATGATCCAAAAAAGGCCTGCAAGGTCACGCTTCAGCCAGTCGATATCGTCGGTGTGGATGCTGCGATCCTCTTCTCTGATATCCTTGTGATCCCTGATGAAATGGGCATGGATCTAAGCTTTGTCAAGGGTGAAGGCCCCAAGTTCTCTGATCCTATCGAGACAGAAGCTGATCTAGACAGACTTGTCGGCGGTGAAGAGGCAGCTGACAAGCTCACCTATGTGTATGACACGATTAAGCTTATCCGAGAGCAGTTGGCGGACGACAAGGCACTGATTGGCTTTACCGGCGCACCGTGGACACTGGCAACCTACATGATCGAAGGCCAAGGCACCAAGACCTACAATATCTGCAAGAAGATGATGTACTCCAACCCTGCCCTGCTCCACAAGATACTCGCCAAAGTCACCGAAGTGGTCAAGTACTATATGGAGAAGCAGATCGAAGCAGGTATCGATGTCGTACAGATCTTTGACAGCTGGGCAGCAGCGATCGAGCCGAGTATGTATGATGAGTTTAGCTGGAAATACATGGTAGGGATCGCCGACTATCTCAAGTCCAAGTATCCCCATATTCCTATCATTATGTTCCCCAAAGGCGTACCAGCCTTCCTGGATCAGGTCTATGGCAACTTCGATGTCTTTGGTGTAGACTGGGGTACCCCCATGGCACTCGCCAAAGAGAAGCTGGGAGACCGCTATGTTCTCCAGGGCAACATGGAACCCTGCCGCCTCTATTCCAAAGAGGCTACCACCTCCTGCGTAGAAGAGATTCAGGAGATCATGGGTGGCAAACGCCACATCTTCAACCTCGGGCATGGTATCCTGCCAGATGTACCCGTAGAGCATGCGAAGCACTTTGTATCTGAATGCCAGAGAGTCTCTGGCAAAAAATAGATGTCACAGATCATTTTTGGCCCCATACACTCTCGTCGTTTCGGGAAATCCCTCGGTATCGACCTGAGCCCTGGGAAAAAGCAGTGCAACTATGACTGTGTCTATTGTGAGCTTGATCCCGCCAAGACCATGAGTGACTACAGCGATGTGCTGCCTGTGTCTCAGATCATTACAGCTGTCAAAGAGGCACTGACTCAGCACGGGGATATCGATGTATTGACGATCACAGCCAATGGTGAGCCCACCCTCTACCCATGCCTCCTCCAGCTCATCAAGGAGATCAACGGGATCAAGGGCCATACCAAGACCCTCATACTCAGTAATGGAAGTACTATCTCTGATCCAAAAGTCAGAGAAGCCCTGCTCCTGATTGATACGGTCAAACTCTCACTCGATTGTGCCACACAAGCATGCCTCAAAAAGATCGACCGCATGCATGCAGGCATCACTATCGAGGATATCAAGCAAGGCATGTTGGATTTTAAAGCTATGACGCAACGACCACTTATCATAGAGGTACTGATAGTTGAAGGGATCAATGATAAGCCAAAGGAGATAGAGGCACTCAATGCCTTTTTGCTTCAGCTCTCACCTGACCGTATCGACCTGGGGACGATCGACCGTCCACCCGCCTATGCCGTCAAGCCTGTCAGCTACGAAAAGCTTCTAGCATTTACCAGACTCTTTGATCCCTCTCTCGCTGTACATATTACCCAACGAAAAACAGCTACCTCAAAACCTTCTGCTTACAGCAAAGATGAGATACTCTCAACGCTCAAAAAGCGCCCCTTGACAGCAGAGGATATTGATATTTTGTTTGATGAAGAGAGTCAAAATCTACTCAAAAAACTGCTAAATACCGAGGAAATCATCGAAACTGAGAACAATGGTGTAGTTTTTTACAAAATTCCCTAGATTTCCATTGACTTTAAAGGACTTTTTGACTATAATCCTATCCACATTTCAAGCACTGTCTTGAGATTCTGTTCCGGATTAGCTCAGCGGTAGAGTAGGTGACTGTTAATCACTTGGTCGCTGGTTCGAATCCAGCATCCGGAGCCACTCATGTAAAACTCCCACATTTTTCAACTAACGCTCAAACCCTTGAATAATCACTTCAGGAATTCTCATAGGTCTCATTTTTGTACTGTCCACAAAAACCCACTCTGTACTACCTTCACAAACTAAGTTTTCGTCCTCTACACATTTAATGCGATATTCTCGTGTAGAGAGCAGTCTGCCTATATCTTTGATCCAGGTCTCTATTTTCAAGGTATCTCCCTCCAGTGC
This sequence comes from Campylobacteraceae bacterium, assembly GCA_027079365.1. Classification (GTDB taxonomy): domain Bacteria; phylum Campylobacterota; class Campylobacteria; order Campylobacterales; family Sulfurovaceae; genus JAAXPZ01. The sequence continues at coordinate 2,200 of JALWVW010000001.1, forward strand.
AGGCTTCCGATATTCGATGTGGTGGGATTTGGCAACCCAGGTACCGCCCAGAGCTAGACATTCCCGATAGCCAAAACCTACCGATTCAGAATGTTGTGTGGCTGCATCAATCATCCATCTTAAGTAGGTGACATTGTTGACATGTCCGTTAAAGTCTATCTCCTCTTTGCTAACAGTAAAGGTATAGCCAAAAAGTTTACCATGCATGATGCCACCCTACTCCACAATCTTGCTCACAGGTAACTCCACGATCGCCTTGGCACCATGCTCTTTGAGCTTCGGGATGACATACCGCAGGGTATTTTGGTCTACAACTGCCATGACATCCACCCAGTCACCCTTGGCAAGGCTTGAGACAGTAGGGTTTTCGCTGGGAAGTATCTCTAGTATCTCTTTGAGGCTTGCTTGGGGGGCATTGAGCATCAGGCAGGATTTGGGCTTGGCATCGATGACGGATTGGAGCATCATGATGATGCGCTCGATCTTGGCACGCTTTTGGGGGTCTTCGTAGGCTTTTTTGTTGGCGATGAAGCGGGTGGTGGTCTCTAGTACGGTATCGATGATCTTGAGGTCGTTGGCACGCAGAGAAGAGCCAGTCTCGGTGATCTCTACGATCGCATCAGCCAGATCTGGTACCTTGACCTCTGTCGTACCCCAGCTGAACTCCACATTGACATTGACTCCTTTGGCAGAAAAGTAGTCCTGTGTCAAGTTCACCACCTCAGTGGCGATCGTTTTGCCCTCCAGGTCTTCGGCACAGGTATAAGGTGAGCCCTCTTTGACTGCCAGTACCCACTTGATCGGTTTGAAACTCTGTTTGGCATAGATTAGCTCGGCGACTTCGACTACATCCGCACGGTTCTCCCGTATCCAATCCAGCCCTGTCAGACCGCAGTCCAGCTGCCCACCCTCTACATAACGCGCCATCTCTTGGGCACGGATCAGCATGCAGCTAAGCTCCGGGTCATCTACGCTGGGGTAGTAGTTGCGCTCCTTGACGCGGATATCATAGCCCGCCTCTTTAAATATCTTGATCGTTGCGTCCTGCAGACTTCCTTTGGGGATACCTAGTGTTAGCTCCATTTTCTTGACTCCTCTTTTTTTCATTATTTCTATAGAAAGTATAGTCAAATTGCATAAAATTTTCATTGATTCAGGTTGGGTAGATAATATCAGGCTATAATACCTGTGATGAAAGATGAGGCTCGAGTTCATCTTTAGTGTGAAAAGTGTGATTGAACTTTGTTCTGCCCGCTAGACCCCTGAAGACTCCCCCTATTTTGACTCCACTTATAAAGTGATTTAATTTAAAAGGCTATACAATGGCAGAAGTAGTAACTGGAACAGTAAAATGGTTTAACGATGAGAAGGGTTATGGATTCGTCCAGCCTGATAACGGTGGTAGCGATGTATTCGTTCACTTCAGACAAGTAAATAACCCAGACGGTGGTCGTGTATCACTCGCAGAAGGTCAAGCGGTAAGTTTCGAGATCGGCGAAGGTCAAAAAGGCCCACAAGCTGAGAATGTAACACCTCTCTAGACCTTATAGCGGTGCGTGTTACGCACCCTATTTTATATCCCCCCTTTTCTCTCTCTCCCCCAATACTTTATTCTCTTATTTTGTGAACTTGATATGATTGAGTATCTTTACAGCAAGTAGTGTCATCACCGTACCTACGATCATCCATAGACTGATCTTTTCGCCCAGAAAAGGAATACTGAGCCCTATCGCAGCAAACGGCACCAGAAAGACAAAACTGCTCACAGCCCCGGCTCCCAGCTTTTCAATACCGATAAAATAGATGGTGTTGGCAAAAGTCGTCGAGAGAAGCGAGATCAGTCCCATGTGTAGCCAGAAAGTAGCATCGAACGCCTGCATCTGTATCGCAGACGGATCGACAAAAAAGAGCAGATCGAGCACCACAGTCACCACATAGAGATAGAAGGTAAAGACCAGTGCAGAGAGTCTTTGGTTGTAGGAGCTGATCACGGTCAACAGCGCCCAAAGAAAAGCAGCCAGTACGAAGTAGAGGTTGTATATTACCAGGATCTCATCGAGTGTCTTGTTCCAGACCCCAAGAATCGTCATAACCCCTACCCCACCAAGCAGCAAGGCACCCAGCTCTCTGCGTGTCACCTTTTTGGTTCCCAGCAGCGCCAAGAGGATAAAAGTGAGGATCGGTATCATGGTTGTGACAAAAGCACCTCCCAGCGAAGCAGTACCCAGCTTGACGCCTAAAAAGAAGTATTTCATATAGGCAAAAAAGCTCAATGAAGCCAGCAGGACAACACCAAAGCTTCGCAGGTCGATCTTAAAGGAGTGCTTCATCCAGAGAATGATTGGTACCATAGTCACTGCCGTGATCCCAAAGCGAAAGAGTATCATCTCATACTCATCAATATATCTACCCAGTATCTTGACACTAACCCAGGACATCCCCCAGCCGATCATGGCTAAGAGCATCAGGAAATAGAAGAAGTTATTGTTTTCAGTTTTCATAGCTACCTCTACTCTTTGACCAGATAGGTGTTGAGCCGTCTGGCAATACCACTGAACCCTGTAGCATACACAATAATTTCATAAATCATCTTATCAGAGTAGCCGGCATGGTAGAGTGCCTCAAAATCCTTCTGGGAGAAATGGTGAGAATCATAGATACTCTTAATCGCTTTTGAGAGGAGCAGCGTTGATCTCTCATCCAGTGGTGCTTTTGTCATATCTTCGATATACGCTTCGATCTGTGCCTGTGTGATGCCATGAGCTTGCAGCATTGCGGTATTGAGTGCGATACAGTAGGGGTAGTTGTCTTTTCTGGCTACATAAAGTCGCATGAGTGCGAACCATATCAATGGAAGCTCAGGATGATTTCGCGTGAACTTCATAGGATCAGTAAAACACTTCATCTCTTCCAGCGCATGGGTGGCATGTATCTGGACATGTGGCGGAATACTGCCAAGCAGTGCTTCAAGTTCAGAATAGAGTGCCTTGAGCTCGTCTGTCGCCTGCTCTGGCGCTATAGGGTGACCATACATGGTAAAATGCTGCTGCTTCATGATAATTTCCTTTTGGTTAGATAGAGAAGTGTATCTTAATGCCACTTATTTATATAGAACAATATTGCTACTTTTAAGTAGATGCAGTGGAGTATAACCATACATGCGTTTAAAATGTCTTGTGAAGTGCGATTGGTCACTAAAGCCCGCTGCAATACTTGCTTCAGAGATACAGTCACCTGATATGATGCCCTGGGTAGCCCGATGGATGCGCTGGGTTATGATGAAGTGATGGGGAGTGATGCCAGTATGTTGCTTAAAAGTACGCAGGAAATGATATTTGCTTAGTCCAACATTACTAGCCAGCATCTCCAGAGAGAGATTACTATCGAGCATATCATGAATCATCTCTACGCTACGTTTGATAATAGCAGTATCATATTGTACTGTATCGAGAGGCTTGGCATAGTCAGTATAGTGCTGGATCAGATAAGAAAGTGTCTCAATAAGCTGACTCTCGACAATCATAGCTTCTGCGTCTTGATAGACTGACACAAAAAGCCTAAACAAGAGGCTATAAAGCTGTGCATCCTCAATAATATGCTCTTTAAACAGAGGTATATTTCTCTCTCCAAAAATCTGTCCATAGATTTCACTCATAAGCGTCACTGAAGGGTAAAAGTTTGTATACTGCCAAGCATCAGAATCTCCACCATGCACCTCTCCCGGATTGATAATCCGTGTAGAATGTCCGTAAGAGTAATCTACTTCACCTAGAACATTGGACTTGAATACCCCGCCATGTGTCACCCCTACGGTATAGGTTTCGTGGAAATGTTTGGTAAAGCTTTTATCTGTTTTGGATACATTTTCAAAAAAAGTATCCTTGAGGCCCTCTAGTTTCATGCCGTATTATAGCCTAAAGCAGAGAGAAAAAATAGAACAAAATTGCTACAGCAGTGATGCCAACTTCTCTTTCAACTCCAGCACACTCCCAATCACGGATTTGTCTCTACCATGCTCGGTAAAGCCCCAGTCCACCATCAGATAGTCCATCGCTGCTGCCTCTGCTGCGTCTTCATCTCTGGGACCGTCACCGACAAAGACCGCCTCTTCATTGGTACTGTCTGTCTCCAGCAGTATCTTGTAGAGCATATCAGGTGCAGGCTTGCCCATACGGACATCATCAGCACAGGCAACAGCATCAAAGAACTGTTCGATATCAAAATGTCTGAGTGGCTCCAGTGTGGAGATGCGGTAGGCGTTGGTTGCCAAAGCCACTTTGACACTTTTATGCTTGAGCCATGCAAGTAGCTCGTGTATACCGGGGTAGAGTGCCAACTCTGTGGCGTGATTTTGGGTGTAGTATTCATTGAACCATTTCTCATGGATCGGTTCAAACTTCTCCACTTCATAGAAGTACTCAGCAGGGCTGATGCTATGGTCATTGACCTTGGAAATGATCTGCTCATGGCTCATGGGCGGCAGGTTCATATTGTGGCGGACATGGTTGATAGAGTTGGCGATCGTGCGGGAGCTGTTGATCAGTGTCCCATCCATGTCGAAGATGACCAAAGACTTTTTCATCTGTCCAGAAACTTTCCAATAGGCTCCCCAAAGGAGACTTTTTTGTCTATAGGTACTGTATAGTGCAGTGTACCTCTCTGACTGAACATCAAGATCGTCGATCCCATCTCAAACCAGCCAAACAGCTCTCCGATCTGTAGTTTGATCGGCTCCTCGTACACATAATAGCTACGCTCTTTGGCGCAAGCATTAGTCTGGAGCTTCTTTTCAAAAGTAACGACCATTTTTCCCACATTGAGTGCACCTACAAGTACAAGATAGTGCTTGGCACCTTGTATATCTCTACACTCTATCACTACCCGCTCATTTTCTACAAAAAGATTGAGCTTGTTACGCAGTAGCGGCATATTGACCGGATAGAGTTTGCCTGGAATGTGCAGCAGACTCAGTACTTCCAGATCGAAAGGCATATGATAGCGGTGATAATCCCGTGGTGACAGATAGAGATTGATATAGCTGCCCCCTTCCAATATTGTAAGGTCTTCGGCGTGTCTGCCACTGAGCAGTGCTGCCAGATCATACGCCATCCCCTTGATTTGCATCGCCATGCCCTCATGGATCTGTCCTACTTCTGTCACCAATGCATCGCAGGGTGAGATGATCTCGCCCTGCTCCAGAGGCTGCTTAGGGGTCAGCTTAAAAGAACGGGTAAACAGTGCGTTGAGTGAAGGATAGCTCTCTGGACTCTCAAACTGGCTCATGTCCAGTTTCATGAGCTTGACATAACTTTTGTTGATAAAACCCTGTATTTTGGGAGAGAATGCCTTGCCTGCAAATTTACCGAACAGATATGAGATCAGAGAGGTATAGTGCCTAGCCATGATTTTCAAGTCCTTCGTAATGCACCAGTGCCTCTGTCATTAGAGAGATGTGATAGTCTTCCTGAAAGTTGATAAAGTCAAAGAACGCCGCCAGCTCTGTACTGTCTTTGGCAACAGCATCGGAAAGTTCTTTGCACATCTCTTTGGCAGCGATCTCTTCTTCTATACCGTCCCGTAGAAACTTTTTGACATCTTCAATCTGATAAAGGCTTTTGTGGATGGTCCTGGGCACACCCAGTATCCCCATCTCTGCCATCATCTGCCCGAAACTCCGTAGATGAAATTTGCTCTCATCGATCATGATCTGGAAAATCCTGTTCAAAAAGGCGTCACTGCTGTGTGCCTGTAGATAGTTGTAGATCATGATCAGCTCATACTCCTTGTAACTCTCTTCAAAGAGGAAGAGTGTCAAGGCATCAGTCGCCTCTTGGCTGAGGGTGATACCGTTGAGCATCCTGCTGCTGTCAAATGCACTGACAGGTGCATTGTTCATCTTGGCAAGTGTAGCACTGATATACTTGAGGTCGCTACTGATCCGTTGTGCGAGATTATCATCAGAACAAGCCATAATTTGGAGGCTAAGTTCAGATATTCTTCTATTAATATTGTTTAATATCACACCAAGATTATCTACCTTGATCGGAATAATATCTCTATCATAATCATAGGATTTCCCCTGCTCTATCATATAGTGTTCCAGCCAGGTAAAGTGACGGAAGATGATATCTGAAAAATCATACAGTGTAATTCTGCTCTCTCCTTGGCTCATAAAGCCTGCCATGAGTGTTTCTAGCCAGAGTTCATGTGTTTTGATCAATACGGTTTTCATTGTTTCTCCTCTGCAACGCAGCTGTTTTCTATCTTGTAAGTAATTGTGCCAAAGTTTGGATCTTTTTGCTTATGCCCATAGGTATCTATTGCAGCCTGAAGCGAAAGTGCGACCATTTCAGAGCAGGCAGCCTCTTCGGGCGGGACATTTTCTAACATACCCATCGTGGCAGCGATAAGTTGTTGGGTGGTGGGAAAATCAATTCCCTTTGCCTCTCCGGTAATAATCGAACCGGCCACAACTGTTGTCATGCAGCCTATGGCCTGAAATTTGATATCCTCAATGACGGGAGTCTCCCCCTGTTTTGTTACTCTGAGTGTAATAATCACTTTTTCGCCATTTTCCGGATTTTCTCCGATACCCATGGCATCAGGTACTGCAATGGCTCCATAATTTTGAGGATTGGACATATGTGCTATCAGCGTCTCGTCTACTTCTGTCATTCTTTGCCTTCATATAAAAATCCATGAATTATACCAAAAATAAGCCCATTAGAGTATAATTTCACATTATTTAACCTGGATTATGTAGACAGTATCATCAAACTTCAATAGAAACAAGGTGATGCTTGCTGTATTATTCGGATTTAACCAAGGAAAAAAGATGGGAAGAGCGTTTGAATACCGTAAAGCAGCAAAAATGAAGCGATGGGGGACGATGTCCAGAGTCTTTCCTAAACTTGGCAAAATCATCACTATGGCTGCCAAAGAGGGAGGACAGGATCCAGATATGAATCCTAAACTCCGCACTGCTATCCTTAATGCCAAAGCACAAAACATGCCCAAGGACAACATCGACGCAGCGATTAAGCGGGCAAGTGCCAAAGATGCTGCCGACATCAAAGAGATCACCTATGATGTCAAGGCACACCATGGTGTACAGATGATCGTAGAGTGTGCTTCAGACAACAATACCCGTACTGTCGCCAATGTCAAAGCAATCCTTAGCCGCAACGGCGGAGAGATGCTCCCCTCTGGTTCACTCAACTTCATGTTTACGCGAAAAGCGGTCTTTGTGATCGACAGAACAGAAGGTATGGATGTCGAAGAGCTGGAATTGGAGCTGA
>JALWVW010000002.1 GCA_027079365.1 Campylobacteraceae bacterium
GGATGTATAGGTTAAAAATTCTCTTCGTTGCATCGGGTTTCCTTTTTTTCTTTTTAAAACCATACCCTAAATCCAGCGACCATATAAGTCTTATCTAGCGGGGAAAAGTTTTTGGTATTGCCAAAGTTTTTACTCCACTCCACTCCGATATAGGGGGCAAATTCTCTCTTGATTTCATAGCGTAGTCGTAACCCTGCTGTGATGTTGGATAAACCTTTTCCTATCTCTATCTTTGGAGTATCTTTGGTATAAAAGTCACTCTCTAGGCTGGGTGTCAGGATAAGCTTTTGAGTGATGAGTGCTTCATATTCCGCAGCCAGCCGCAATCCGACATTGCCATCTTCTCCGACCAAAATCGCTGCTCTTGTCTCGAAAAAATAAGGCGCTAGACCTTGCAGTGCTATCACACCCCAAGTTTGGTCAGACTCTGTCGTTTTATCATATCCCAACCCATACTGCACATCCCAATAAGGTGCGATAGCCTGTGATACAACAAACTGGTTTTCACTCTCTGTATCACCATCTACACTTTCGCCTTCTGAATAGAGATAGAGTTTGTAGAGGTCATATCCTAGCCAAGCATTTGTATCCCAGCTAAGTGTACCTCCTTCTACATCCTGCATCTCCACAGTGTCTAAAGTCACTTTAGATAAAAGAGGATTGTCTCCCATTCCTGCCCATAGTTGCATACTCAGTAGCGTACTTGTTGCTGTTATTTTCCATAATTTTTTCATCATATCCTCCTTAAACCACAGTTACTTTTCTAAACATACCACCCATGTGGTAGAGCAGATGACAGTGATACGCCCACGAGCCTTTGGCATCGACACGCACCCGAAAACTTATCTTTGATCCCAGTTGCACCACAACGGTGTGTTTTCTAGGCAGATAGTCATCATCTCCCGTCTCCAAGTCGCTCCACATACCATGCAAGTGCATCGGATGATTCATCATCGTATCGTTGATATAGGTGATACGAAGTCTCTCGCCATATTTAAACTCTAGTGGCGCTGCATCTGCATACTTGATGCCATTGATAGACCACATATAACGCTCCATATTGCCTGTGAGGTGTAGGATGATTTCTCGATCTGGTACACCATCATGTGTGGTTTTACGAAGTGATTTCAAGTCTGCATAAGTGAGCACTTTTCGTCCATTGTTTCGTAGCCCCACACCAGGATCATCTAAGCGATACTTAGGAGACATCGCCATCATCGTTGTCTGTACTCCCCGCTTCATCGGTAACTTTGTGATGGGATATTTTTGGGCTTCCATCGCTGCATATTTATCCATCTTCATAGGTTTTGACATATCCATGCCTCCGCCACACTTCATAGCACCTTTATGGCTTTTGTCTTTTTGACCCATCTTCATATCCATGCCCATATCAGTATGGGTTAGTACAGGTATAGGATCCATCTTGGGTACAGTAGCTATGACACTATCATGATAAGTGAGTGAACCCACTGCATAGCCAGAACGCTCAAGACTCTGTGCAAAAAGGCTATAGGCTCTCTCTTCTTGTGGCTCTACGATGACATCATAAGTTTCTGCCACTCCGATGCGAAACTCATCGACTTCTACAGGTTGGATATCATTGCCATCAGCTGCGACAACAGTCATCTTTAGACCCGGTATACGCACATCAAAAAAGCTCATCGCTGAGGAATTGATAAAACGAAGACGGATTTTTTCACCTTTGTTAAAAAGCGCTTTAAAGTGGGATGCTGGTGTATAGCCATTCATCAGGTAAGTGTAGGTCGCAGCTGTGACATCGGAGAGATCACGATCTGTCATCGACATATCATTCCACATCTTTCGTGCTTTAAAAGATTCGATAAATCCCTTCTCTTTCACCTCATCGAAAAAATCTCCTACCGTGCGTTGGTTATAGTTATAATAATCTGGCATCAATTTGAGCTTTCGATAGATAGCTTCTGGTTTTTCATCAGACCAATCAGAGAGCGATATCACATAGTCTCTATCATAGGCATAGGGTTCTTTATCTTTTGGCTCTATCATGATAGCCCCATGCACACCCGTCTGCTCTTGAAAACCCGAATGTGAATGGTACCAGTAAGTCCCACTTTGTCTCACCGTAAATGTATAAGTATAAGTCTCACCCGGTTTAATCCCCTCAAAACTGATTCCTGGTACGCCATCCATCACTGGTGGTAAGATAAGCCCATGCCAATGGATTGAACTATCAACGGGTAGATTATTGGTGACATGCAAGGTGATAGTATCACCTTCACGCCATTTGAGTGTAGGCGCAGGAAGCATACCATTGACCGTAGTAGCGATAGCTGGGTTACCTGTGTAATTCACAGTACTATATCCGATAGTGAGATAAAACTCTGTACCCTCTAATACCTCAGCTACTTTAGTAGTGGGGTACGATTGTTGCGCACTAAGTGGCAAATTGACACCTGCAAGCAAAGCACTTGCAGCAACTCCTTTGACAAAACTTCTTCGTGAAAGTTTCATATCAGCTCCTTCTTAAATGATAAGCGTAGTATAAAACTTATCTATGGAGTATGTGTGTAGCAGAGAGGTTACGCAAAAATCTCAATACTAAAACAGACACCATCGTCACAGATACTAAGCATCGTATTTCTCTTTTTATCTGATATTTAGGTAATATATCAAAAATACTTGGAGTTTTTATGAAAGTCACCCTTCACCACCACACACCACTAGTCGTCTGTGCTACTGCTATCCGAACATGTTGGCAATCCTTTGATAAAAGTGACAATGGCGGTAAAAAAGATAAAGAGCTCATCGACCGCGTGGGAAACAAATTTAAACACGCTTC
>JALWVW010000003.1 GCA_027079365.1 Campylobacteraceae bacterium
TCATGGCTGGCGCCAATATCCAAAAAAGTGATCTCGTCAGCACCCTCTTCATTGTAGCGCTTAGCCACCTCTACGGGGTCGCCAGCATCTCTAAGCCCCACAAAGTTCACCCCTTTGACTACCCTACCGTTATCCACATCTAAACATGGTATAATTCTCTTTGCAAAATAATCCATCTCTATCCTAAGCATTATAGTTTGGCTGGATTATAACGAAAACTAACAAAATATAAGAAAAAAAGTGTATAATGAAATCAGATGAAGAATTAGCAGAGTTTGCAAGCAAAAGATTTGGTCAGAATTTTTTAAAGAATCATAGCTATATCACTCAAATCATCCAAGCGATGCCCAACGATGATCTACCTGTCGTAGAGATTGGGCCTGGCTTAGGTGATTTAACTAAAGCGCTCGTAAGAGCGAAAGATGTCACAGCTTTTGAAGTGGATACGCGATTATGCGAGCATCTTGCACAGACATTCGAGGAACCGCTCCGTCAAGGGCGCCTTGTACTGAAGTGCGGGGATGCGATTGAGCATTGGAAGCAGGGGGGTCTGCTGGATGAGCCTTATCATCTGGTAGCAAACCTGCCCTACTATATTGCAACCCATCTTATTTTGAAAGCACTACATGATCCACAGTGTCAGTCTATACTGACGATGGTTCAGAAAGAGGTAGCGCTGAAATTTGCGGCACAGCCCAAGGAGAGAGACTTCTCTGCGCTGGGTGTGCTCGCAAGCAGTGTGGGGAAGGCTAAAGTATGTTTTGAGGTCGAACCCGAAGCATTTGTGCCGCCCCCCAAAGTCACCTCCGCAGTGCTCTCTATTGTCAAGTTTGGTTCTTTAGAGGACAGAGGATTTGAAGATTTTCTCAAAGTAGCTTTTTCTCAACCGAGAAAAAAGCTCTCAAAGAACCTAAGTAGGCAATACTCCAAAGATAGGGTGATAGAGGTCTTTAGTGATCTCCAATTGCAAGAAACGCTCCGTCCTCACGAAGCTGCGACATCTATTTATCATCAAATATATACTGCCCTAGGGCAAAAGGATAAAACAGATGAACGAAAATCAAGAAAAGGCACACAAGCCTCAAGAGAGCAATAAGCCCAAAAGAAACCCTAACCCTTATAGACAAAACAATCAGACTGGACAGGGACATACACCAAACCAGAGAGATGAGCGGAGACCAAGACAAGACAACCGCAAAGAGGGTGAATCAAGAGAGAACCCAAGAGAAAACCATAGAAAGCCAAACCCTAACAGAAAACCAAATAACGGCCAAAACAGAAAGCCAAACCCCAATCAAAAAAGTGGGGGGCAAAAACCAAATCACAACAGACCCAACAATAAATCCGGTGGCAACAAAAACAGAGGCCGTAGAAAACAGCAACCTACCAATGTCTCCGAGGAGATGAAAGCTTGTCTGATAGACAACGAGCACGTGCAGCAAGAGAGAATGGCACCGTGGAAGCAAATAGAGATGAACAGCAAGGGAAAGATACGGTTCACGCCTCTGGGTGGACTAGGCGAGATCGGTGGAAACATCGCTGTCATGGAGAGTGAAAACTCTGCTTTTATCATTGATGTGGGCATGAGCTTCCCTGATGAGACGATGCACGGTGTTGATATCCTCGTGCCGGACTTCAGCTACCTGCATACCATCAAGGACAAAATCAAAGGTATCGTCATCACCCACTCGCACGAAGACCATATCGGTGCCATGCCTTATCTCTTCAAGGAGCTAAAGTTCCCAATTTATGGTACACCACTGGCTCTAGCAATGATCGAGAATAAGTTTAACGAGCATGGACTCTCTGCTGATACCAAATATTTCAACTTTGTCACCAAGCGTAAGCAGTATGAGATCGGTGACTTCAAAGTAGAGTGGATGCATATGACACACTCTATCGTGGACTCTTCTTCTTTGGCGATAGAAACACCCGTGGGTACCATCATCCACACCGCAGACTTCAAGATAGACCATACGCCGATCGATGGCTATACAGCTGACTTGCACCGTTTTGCACACTATGGCGCCAAAGGCGTACTCTGTCTCTTTTCTGACTCTACCAACTCCCACAACCCAGGCTTCACCAAAAGTGAAAAAACTGTAGGAGGCACCTTTGACAGACTCTTCGATATGGCAGAAGGGAGAGTCATTATGTCCACATTCTCTTCCAATGTTCACCGTATCTTTCAGGCTATGGAAAGGGGCATCAAACATGGCAGGAAGCTCTGTGTCATCGGACGATCCATGGAAAGAAATATCGAAACTACCAGAAAGCTAGGCTATCTGGATATAGATGACAAACACTTTGTGGAGCCCCACGAGCTGGGAAGGTATAAAGATGAAGAGATTCTCGTAGTTACCACGGGCTCACAGGGTGAAGCAATGGCAGCACTCTCTCGTATGGCAACCGACGAACATAGACATATCAAGCTCAAGCCAACAGATACCATCATCATCTCTGCCTCAGCCATTCCAGGCAATGAAGCCTCTGTCTCCAAGCTCATGAACCTGCTCATGAAATCAGGCGTCACGATTCGTTACAAAGAGTTCAGCGACATTCATGTATCTGGGCACGCTGCCCAGGAGGAGCAGAAGCTTATCATCCGTCTGGTGCAGCCCAAATTCTTCCTGCCTGTACACGGTGAGTACAACCACATCGCGGCACACGCTAAAACCGCTGCTGCCTGTGGTGTAGATGCCCGCAATATGCTCCTGATGAGTGATGGTGACCAAGTGGAGATCACACCAAAGTTTATCAAAAAGGTCAAAGCAGTCAAAACAGGCAAACGCTATATCGACAATA
>JALWVW010000004.1 GCA_027079365.1 Campylobacteraceae bacterium
TTGTAGCAGATACGCTCTAGACATAGTCTTGGCGGGACAATAGCAAAGCATATAGCGAACCAGAAGGAGAAAAAGTGAGCGAAAATGATCCAAAAATGAAAAAGGTTGTCGAGGCAGCCGATGGGCTCAGTCTGGGTATCTCTATCGTTGTAGCTGTGCTGCTTGGTGTGGGGCTGGGCATTTTGCTTCGGAGTTGGTTCGGGTATGGTTGGCTCTTTTGGCTGGGGGTCTTTTGGGGAGTGGCTGCTGCGATCCTCAATGTCTACAAAGCCTATGCCAAACAGAAAGCCTCGCTTGATGAGCTTGCTAATGATCCACGGTACAAGCAGCGAAGCTTTGATGAGGATGACGACGAGGATGACAGGTACTAGATGATCAGGATACTGATAGGGCTCATGGGTGCAGATATAATGATGATCTCTGTCGCTTGGATATGGGGTAGACCGGAGTGGTTGATCAATACCCAGATAGCCTTTGTCAGCACTGCTCTAATACTTGGGGCTTCTATGCTCAGCTATCGCCAGATGGTCAATCGCAGGCTCTCTGATGATGGTGCCGTACCCGAAGAGCAGAGGGGCGTACTCGAAAAGATCGAGGATCCCCATGAGCTTTATGAAGAAGATGAGGTGATAGGGAAAATAGAAGATGTCAGACAGGCCATCACAGAGGAGAAGCATCGCATGAAACAGCATCGCAGGTCATTGATGCAGACACTCAAGGACTCCAAAGCATCTCTTTCTTTTGTAAGACTGGGTGCTTATCTGCTTCTTTTTGTTGGCTTCTTCTATCTGAGTAGCCATCGACTGCTTGATATACCTAGCTACCTCTTGGGACTGAGTCTGCCTATCGTGACTATTCTCGTGCTTCTGCTAAGCCAAAAAGAAGAGACACATGAAACCGGGCTATAAGATTATCATTGCTGGTCTGCTGGTCTATGCCGGCTTTCAAGTCAAAGCGGTGATGGATGTGGCACCCTACAAAGAGAAGGCCGCAGAGTTTGCTGGACTTCTCAAGCAGCACAAGAGTTTCGCCGCACAGGCACTTCTGGAGAGGCACCTGCAGAAAGTCGTTTCGATCGAAATGTTGGAGAGACTTATCAGGGAGCAAAATCTGACTGAGGTCAAGGAGCTCTCCTGGGAGGAGTGGCGCGGTGAGGAGGGTAACTACACACTGCGAGGTACATTTGTCTTCGAAGGAAAACCTGCGCTACCCGTGATCTTTTCGCTCATCTCGACAGAAGAGAACAAGACATGGATCAGCAATATGGAGGTAGGCAAGAAAGATTTTCGGGGAAACCCTTCAGATTTCTAGGAGACTATCAGGCTCCTACAGCAGTGCTTTGACTTTCAGAAGGTCGGCAAATGCCTCTTTTTTGGCAGAGGGGTTGCGCAAGAGGTAGCTGGGGTGAAAGGTAGGGATGATCTGGTAGCCATCACCCTGTATGATGGTGCCTCTCACTCTGCTGATAGGGCTGTTGTCATTGGTGAGGTAGTGGTAGGCTGTGGCACCGAGGCTTACGATGATGCGAGGCTTGATCAGCGCGATCTGCTTCTGTAGAAAAGGGCGGCAGGAGAGGGCTTCTGACTCTGTGGGTACACGGTTACCTGGTGGCCTGCACTTGACGATATTGGTGATATAGACCTCTGTTCGTGGCAGATGCAGGACATTTTCGATCATTTTTGTCAGCACTTCTCCCGCACGACCAACGAAAGGCCTGCCTGTACTATCTTCAGTAGCGCCGGGTCCTTCACCGACGAAGAGAATATCTGCATTTTCATTTCCCTCACCAAAGACGGTCTTCTGTCTGCTCTTGCTGAGTTCACAGAGGTGGCAGGTACGGACTGCCTCTGCCAGCTTGGTGATGCTGTCTGGCAGATCAATGCTTTCTGCTTCCAGTTCTGATGGCACAGTATCAGTATAGCTATAGCCTAGTTGCTTCAACATATAGAGCTGTTTGAGTTTTAGAGCATTATGGAGATTCTTCATAAGACATTATAGCTGGAGAATTAAAAATTAAAAATTAAAAATTAAAAGTTTTGAGTAAGAAAATGGATATAGGGCAGGAAAAGTTCCTGCTCTATAGAGTATAGTTTTAGGCCTCTACGGGCACTTCGACCATAGTACCTTCCCAGATACCATGTTTGGTGCAGTAGCCGTGTGCCACGAGCTTCAATTTCTTTCCAGTAGGAATGATAGTGAATGTGGTGGTGTTGTGTGCTTTGACATTGCCAAGTGTGCCTGGAATGTAAGTCGCTTGAGCCAGCTTAGTCTCACCATTGAACAGTGTGACCGATTCGATATAGTGATCAAAATCATCTGGATGCGTATACTCATTGCCCATTTTGACTGTGACTTCGAAAGGCTCTCCGGCTTTGGCTGTGTCGGCACAGGTAATGAAGGGTGAGTGTCTGTCGATCAGGTCTTTTTTGGCTTCTCTGTCTACTTCAGAGATGTCTACATATTTGTTGATTTTTGGCATAAATGCCTCCTTTTGTAAGTAATAACGCATTATAGCATAAAAAAGCATTAATAAAAGAGTAATTTAGTCCTATTTACTCTTTTATCTGAGATTGCGCCCATTTTTTAATGCTTTCCCGCTCATCCCTGTTGAGGTTGGCTTCGGGATGTGCCATGATATAGGAGGGGAGGGGCATTTTGATATCAATGGTTTTGACGATACCTTTGAGTCGCTTCTGCTTCTTCTCTTCATCATACTGATTCCAGATAGCGAAGTTGAGCCAGGTTCTACC
>JALWVW010000005.1 GCA_027079365.1 Campylobacteraceae bacterium
ACTTCAAGGAGCACCTGAGCCATGCTTTCTATAGCTTCTCGATAGGCCATCAGGGTTTTTTTAGTGTGGGTATAGTGCTCATCCAGCATCGTCTTGATAGTCTCATCAATCTTTTCAGCGGTTTTTTCGCTGTAGTCCTTGATCGTCTGGCCACCACCAAGGAACATACCTCCCTGTCTCTGTTCGAGCACCATGAGTCCTGCGATATCACTCATACCATAGATAGAGATCATGTCCCTAATGATAGCAGTGGCACGCTGCAAGTCATTGCCGGCACCCGTACTAATCTCACCCAGAAATACCTCCTCGGCTGCACGACCACCCAGGAGCACATCAATCTCTGCCAAGAGTTCATGTTTTTGCTTAAGGAAACGGTTCTCTTCATCGGGTAGGTGCAGTGTGTAGCCTAACGCCCCCAATCCTCTGGGGATAATGGAGACTTTGGAGACTCTGGTGGCTCCTTTGGTGAGTTCTGCCATGAGGGCATGGCCGCTCTCATGGTAGGCGACGATCTTTTTCTCCAACTCATTTATTTTTCGGTTCTTCTTCTCTAGTCCCACAAAGGCGCGTTCAATCGCCTCCATGAAGTCGCTCTGATTGATCTCTTTTTTATTGGCTCGCCCCGCAAGCAGAGCCGCTTCGTTGATGATATTGGCCAGATCAGCCCCTGCTAGGCCAGCTGTGGCTTTGGCGACGAGCTCGAGGTTGACATCTTTGGCGATCTTAACCCCTTTGATGTGGACCTGAAGGATGGAGAGTCTGCCCTCTTGATCAGGTTTGTCTACCAGTACTTGTCTGTCGAAGCGTCCAGCCCTAAGCAGGGCAGCATCAAGTACTTCCGGACGGTTGGTGGCTGCGAGCACAATGACAGGTGTGCTGGCTCCGAATCCATCCATTTCTGCGAGAAGCTGATTGAGAGTCTGTTCCTTCTCGTCATGTCCACCCATTTGACCTGCTGCTGCACGGCTTTTTCCGATCGCATCGATCTCATCGATAAAGATGATGGAAGGAGCCTCTTTCTTGGCCTGTGCAAAAAGGTCTCGTACCCGACTTGCTCCCACGCCCACAAACATCTCCATAAAGCCTGAACCACTGACAGAGAAAAAGGGTACAGAGGCTTCTCCTGCTACAGCTTCGGCCAGCAGTGTTTTACCGGTACCTGGAGGACCTACAAGTAGCACGCCTTTGGGAATCTTGGCACCGAGTTCTATATATTTTTCCGGATACTTCAGGAAATCAACGATCTCCATCACTTCATCTTTGGCTTCATCTACTCCCGCCACATCACTAAACTTCGTATCGGGTTTTTCTGAGTTGATCATCTTGTCTGCCTTACCGACACCAAGGATTCCCCCGCCCATGCCTTTGGACATACGTTTGACGACGACTAGCCATATAGCGATGAGAATAAGGAAGGGCAACAGAGTACTGAGCAGATCGGCCAGAAAGCCACCTCCGAGGACACCCTCATAGTTGATACCTTTGGCTTCAAGCTGAGGAATGAGCTCTCTGTCGATGGCAGGAATGTTTTCAGCTATATAGCGGGTCTTGATCCCATTGTTGTCACTGAGTGCCTCCACTGTTCTGGGTGTGAGCTTAACACTGCTGATTTTTCCCTCTTTGATCAGTTTCTTGACCTCAGAATAGCTGACATGCTGCAGTTGCGAATTTTGCTTGTTGAACATGGTATTGATGCCATCACTCTCCCCAACAAAGGACTTAAAAACGAGGATGATCACGATAGAGAAGAGCGCAAATGCCAACAGGGGATTGTCATTGAAAAAGTTACTGTTTTTATTTTCTTGCTGCTCTGGATTGTTTGGTTGGTTAGCCATGGGGTTCCTTTTTATAGATAAGTGTCACCCACTCATCTTTCTGTTTTCTTTCTAATAGTGTCAGGTTGCTGTATGCTTCGAGCACACTGGGTTCTTTTGTATCTAAAATACCTGAAATAATCAATATACCGTTATTTTGTACCACTTCCTGTAGCCCAGAGGCAATGGCCTTGAGAACATCAGCGATAATATTGGCGATGACTATAGCATATTTTTTCTCTGTTTTGTTAATGGAGCCTACCCAAAGTGCGTGATAGTGCGCATGATTGAGTAAAAAGTTCTCTTTTGTACTCTCTATGGAGACAGGGTCGGTATCACAAAGGTCGACCGTAGCACCCAGTTTGTGGGCAGCTAGACCCAGTATGCCGCTGCCGCATCCCACATCCAAGATATTCTTTCCTGTCTGCACATAACTTCCGATAGCCTCAAGACAGGAGAATGTCGTGCCATGGTGCCCAGAGCCAAAGGCCAGCGCTGGATTGACAATGATATCTATCAGTCCCTCTTTGGATGCACTCCATTCGGGGCGAATATAGAATTTTCCTGCTTCGATGGGCTGCACAGAATCTTTATAAGACTGTATCCAGTCCTGGTTTTCTTTTTCTGCGATGGTGCAGGAGAGTGTGATTGTACCCCCGAGTGTATCTGTCAGTGCTTCCACTGCCTCTTTCACATAGAGAAGATCACCCTCGCTTCTCACAATGATTTTTCCTTCTCCCATCTCTATCCCATCACCGTAAATGTTGGCGACAAAGTCTGAAATGAGATCGACAAAGCGATCATCGAGGGTAATGGTAAGCTCTTGATAGGTTTTATGCATGGGCGACCTTGAATGCCTCTTCTAAATCCAAGGTACCTTCATAGAAAGCTTTGCCCACGATCGTACCATCGCAGCCTGCTTCGAT
>JALWVW010000006.1 GCA_027079365.1 Campylobacteraceae bacterium
ACACCGATATCCTGCCTCTGCTACGCAATGCTATCGAGATGCTACAGGTCAGCTACCCCGACAGACCTATCACATTGGATGCACCCGACAGCCTCTCGATACAGGCCGATGCCACGCTGATAGAGATCGCCCTGTCCAACCTCATCGAAAATGCACTCAAATATTCTGATGAGGCCATCACCATCACCGTCAATGCTCAAAGTATTCAGGTTTCTGACAGAGGAATCGGCATCCCTCCTGACGAGATCAGCAAGATCAGCAAAAAGTTTTACCGTGTTTCAGGCAACAGCTGGGACAACTCTATGGGTATCGGACTCTCTCTGGTCTCCCACATCGTCCAGCTACACAGCTTTGAGTTACAAGTGCAAAGCCAAATGGGCAAGGGCTCTATTTTTACTATTACTTTCTCCTCATGATCAGAACGCAGCACTGGCTTCAGCCGGTCTCCAATATCTTTACATTTCTAAATATCGCATAGATGCGGCAATTTCATGCTATACTTTAGGTATGAAAACACTTATTCGCGCATTACCTAAAGCTGAGCTGCATCTGCATATAGAGGGTACACTTGAACCGAAACTCATGTTTCGACTGGCTGAAAAAAATAGCGTCAACATCCCCTATGATACTGTAGAGGAGGTAGAAAGAGCCTATCAATTTACCTCTCTACAATCTTTTTTGGACATCTATTACAAAGGAGCCCATGTCTTGATCACTGAAGAGGATTTTTTTGACCTTACCTGGGCATATCTTCTCAAATGCAAAGCGCAGCATATCGTACATACCGAAATCATGTTCGATCCTCAGACACATACCCAAAGAGGCATCACATTCCAGACTGTTGTCGCAGGGATAACGCGCGCATTGGAAGCGGGGAAAGAGGAGTTGAGGATCAGTTCTTTTCTCATCATGAGTTTTCTTCGGCACCTCAGCCAGGAAGATGCTTTTACTACGCTCGCCGAAGCCCTGCCTTTCAAAGAACAGATCCTGGCAATAGGGCTTGACTCCAGTGAATTGGGGAACCCTCCTTCAAAATTTGAAGAAGTTTTTAAGGCAGCGAAACAACATGGCTTCAAATTGGTCGCCCATGCTGGAGAGGAAGGGGACAGTAGCTACATCTGGGAAGCTATCAGGCTCCTGAATGTTGACCGGATAGACCATGGAATCCGTTGCGATGAAGACAGAACACTGCTAGACTATTTGGTAAATAGGCAGATTCCATTAACTGTCTGTCCTCTCTCAAATGTATCACTTCATACAGTCAAGGATCTTGCACACCACAATATACTCAAGCTCTTAAATCGAGGACTACTTGTGACGGTCAACTCCGATGATCCTGCCTATTTTGGAGGGTACCTCAATGAAAATCTGGAAGCCCTCTCTGAAGGATTGGATATGCAGGCAAGCGAACTAAGGCATTTGGTAAAAAACAGTTTTAAGGCTTCATTTCTGAAGGAGGAAGAGAAAGAAACTTTTTATCAGAAGATTGATACCATATACAAAGCACTGCTTCCTTCTGAATCTATTACCTCACCAGGCATATACCCAAATTCTTGATCCGGTGTTGCCTTTCTTGTGCACGTGCTGGCCTATGGCGAGACCATCACTGCTTCAATGCTTCTGGCCTGTGTGTCGATCTAGATCGCTCTGCTTCTCTATGCCCAGGATTCAGAAAAGGCCAATGAAAACAGATGGGTACAGGCTCCACACTTGAAATAATCTTCTCCTCATGATCAAAATAATTGTTATTGACTACAAATAATTTTGATATACTTTTTCATTCAATTGTGGAGGTTTAGATGGAAATCAATTATGTGATCGATACTTTTTTCTCGATATTTACGATGGTGCTGATCATCTTGATGGTACCAGGATTTGCGATGCTGGAGGCTGGACTGGTAAGAACCAAGAATGTCACTTCAGTGCTGACAGTCAATGTCATGATCTATGCATTAGCATCGATGTCCTTTCTGCTGATTGGCTACACCTATGCCTTTGGCGGCTGGGACCATCAAGACAGTATCAACAAGTACGCTTTCTTTCTCTTTCAGATGGCGTTTGTCGGTAAGGTAGTCAATATCATGAGTGGCGGGGTCAGTGAACGATCACGCATCCTGCCGTTAGCACTCTTCACGATCGTGGTGGGAGCATTTCTTTATCCCACGATCGTAAACATCACTTGGGGAGCCAACTTCCTCAGCGGCACAGTGCTGGATATCTCTGCGATGCACGACCTTGCAGGCTCTACGGTCATCCACTCTACAGGTGGCTGGGCACTGCTGGCTGCGATCCTCATCATGGGACCGAGACGGGGAAGATACAAAAAAAGTGGTGCCATTCAGGCCATCCCTGCCTCCAGCATCCCACTGGTTACGTTGGGTGCCTTCCTGCTCTGGATCGGCTGGTTTGGGTTTAATGGTGGCTCTGTGGGTGCGATCTCATCTAGAGAAAATGCCGATGCAGTCGCACTTACTATTATGAATACCAATACAGCGGGTCTTGCAGGTGCCATTACAGGATGGCTACTCACCTACTTCCGTTATAAGAAATTCGATATCACTATGATCCTCAACGGTGCACTGGGAGGACTCGTAGCGATCACTGCAGGGCCTGACCTTTATGATATCTATACACCGATCCTTATCGGTGCGATCGGCGGGACACTGGTGGTGCTGTTTGTACCACTATTTGACAAACTCCGTATGGATGACCCTGTTGGTGCTCTCTCCGTACACTTGGTCAATGGTATCTGGGGTACATTGGCAGTCGGCATCTTCACCTCAGATGTGAGCCTCATGACCCAACTCAAAGGGGTTGTGGTCGTAGGTGCTATCGTTTTCCCGCTAGCATATGTAATTATCTTTACAATCAATAAATTCTTCTCTCTACGCGCTGCTGACGATGAGCAGCAAGAGGGAATCGACTATGTAGAATGTGGTATGGAAGCCTACCCAGAATTCAAACGAAGTATCTAACTGTACTGCCTTGCCCTCTATTTTTAATGGGCAATGGGTATAATACAACTTTAGGGTACCTCGAATAACAGGAGAAAATATGAAAAAAATAGAAGCAGTCATCAAGCCATTTAAACTGGAAGATGTCAAAGAAGCACTCGTAGCCGCAGGGATAGAGGGAATGACTATCTCCGAAGTCAAGGGCTACGGCAGACAGGCAGGACACTCAGAGCTCTACAGAGGGGCAGAGTATGTGGTGGAGTTTCTCCCCAAAGTCAAGGTAGAGGTTGTCGTCAGCAGCAGCAAATATGCCGATATCGCCATCGATGCGATCCGCAAAGCTGCCTACACCGGAAAAATCGGGGACGGCAAGATCTTTGTCAGCGATATCTCTCACACGGTACGCATCAGAACCGGGGAAGAAAACGAAGAGGCACTCTAGGTCTCTTCTCATTCACCTATTCTACTCTTCTTTACTTCAAAATTAAAAAATAAAACTATTTTGTCACTATTTTCGTCTGCTTTATGTTATACTTCCTGTTACTCAAAACAATAAAGGAGAAGAGATGAAAAAAGTTCTTTCGACACTTGCACTTTGTGCAGCAATGACCATAGGTGCCTCAGCAGGCTATCCAAGTAAGACCATCAAACTGATTGTGCCCTCCAAGGCAGGTGGCTCTACTGACACTACAGCCAGACTCTTTATCGATACTGCCAAAAAGTACTGGAAAGGTGCAGACTTTATTGTCGTCAACAAGCCGGGTGCAGGCGGACTGATAGGTTTTGCCTATGAACAGAGACAGAAGCCTGACGGCTACACCTTCGGACTTATGTTTACCCCTCAGTTTGTAGCCCATATCGTCTCCAAGAAAGCCAAATACACCCTTGATGACTTTAACATCATCGGCAATATTGCCCAAGACCCAGGTATTGTAGTGGTCAATGCATCGAGTGAAGTAAAAACACTGGATGACCTCGTCAAGCTTGCTAAAGCCAAAAAAATCACTGCAGCCGTCAATGGTATCGGCAGTGATGATTTCCTTGCAGCCAAGCAGTTTGAAGCACAAACCGGCGTCTCTTTCAATCTGCTTCCCACCAAAGGTTCTACAGAACAAAAAACAGCTATTCTCGGCAATCATGTTGAAGTCGCTTTTATGAACCTTTCACAAATGCTTGCAAATCACAAAGCCGGCAAGGTAAGAATTATCGCTATCCTCGACAAAAAGAGAGCTGATGTCGCACCTGATATCCCTACTTCCGTCGAGCAGAAATACAATGTGCTCATGACAGCAACCAGAGGCATGCTCGTCCGAAAAGAGGTCAAAAAAGAGATCGCGGACAAGATCAGTGACCTCTATATGAAAGTGGTCAAAGACCCAGGATTCCAAGAGAAGGCAAAGAAGAGCTTCATCTTCCTCGATCCACGCCCGGGTGCAGAGTACAAGAGTTATCTAGAAGGACTTCAAGCAGATACACAAAAAGTATTTGACAAAACCCCTTGGTAAATACCTATGCTGCAAAGAAAGTATATAGAGATCGCGATTGGCCTCTTCTTTGTTCTTCTTGCTGTACTCCTTTATGGGAGTGCAGACACGGTCAACCAAGCTGTAAGCAAGGCATCTACAGACAGTACTTCAACCTATGTCAATACCTTGGCTATCGTGCTAGGTATTGCAGCTAGCATTGAACTCACCATGAGCATTCTCTCAAGCCCTACAGTCATAGAGTTTAGCAAAAACCCCCTCAAATTCACCTCACTGATCTTCTTGTTGATCGCCTATGTATGGGGTATGGAGTATATTGGGTTTGTTTTGGCTACACTGATATTTTTGCCTGCAACCATGAAGATGATGGGGTACGAGAGCCTGATCAAATCCTTGATTATCTCTGCTGGCATCACCCTCTTTGTCTACATGCTCTTTCAGGTAGGGTTTGAGATTCTGCTTCCTGAACCCACACTTTTTGAAGGATTTTTATCATGATTTTGCTCGATGCATTACAAGCAGTGATGACAGTGGATGCGCTTTTTGCCATTTTTGTCGGTACTGTTTCGGGTATTATTATTGGAGGTATGCCAGGACTGACTGCCACGATGGCGGTGGCACTGCTGATCCCTATCACCTTCTCTTTTACGCCGCTTATCGGTCTGTCCATCATGGGAGGGGTCTATGCCGGAGCCATGTATGGAGGCTCTATCCCTGCCATACTGCTCTCCACCCCCGGGACTCCTGCTGCTGCTGCTACAGCCATAGAGGGTTATCCCCTCACCCAGCAGGGGAAAGGTGGGCTCGCACTCAAAGTCTCGGTAGTAGCCAGTTTTGTTGGTGGCACTTTCTCGGTATTCGTGCTACTAGCAATTGCTCCTATTTTGGCTGATTTTGCACTCAAGTTTGGGCCTGCAGAGTACTTCTTGCTCGCGCTTATGGGATTGACAGGCGTCGTCTCTGTCGCTACTGGCGGACTGGCCAAAGGCATCATCTCCGGGCTTATCGGTCTGATCATCGCCTTGATCGGTACGGATCCCATGACGGGGATGACCCGTTATGACTTTGGTATGGTTGAGCTGTATGAAGGTGTCTCCTTCATGCCTGCGCTCATAGGTATGTTCTCCATCACACAAATGCTTGCGTTGACGAGCGAAAAAAGTATCTCCAATAGTGATGTGGATCTCAAAAGTATCAAGCGTGATAAAATGCCCAAAGGAATATGGCCTTTCATCGCATTTGGTACAGGTGTAGGTACTGTGGTAGGGATCATCCCCGGAGAAGGCGCGACTATTGCTGCGTTTCTCTCCTATAATGTTGCCAAAGCCAAGTCCAAATTGAAGCACCTGTTTGGAAAAGGAAACCCAGAAGGAATCGCCGCTGCAGAAGCTGGAAACAATGCCTGTGTCGGAGGATCTCTCGTGCCACTCTTGACCTTGGGAGTCCCAGGCAATACAGTCTCTGCTGCACTGATGGGTGGATTGATGATACAGGGACTCATCCCTGGTCCAGAGCTCTTTACCAAGCATGCGGTGATCACCTATGGATTTATCTTGTCACTCTTTATTGCCAATATCGTCTTTTTGGTCATTGGTCTCTTCTTTGCCCCCTACTTTGCAAAGATTGCCAAGATCCCCACCTCTATACTCGTAGCCGCTATCAGTGTATTTGCCATCATCGGCTCCTATTCGATCAACAACTCTATGTTTGATGTCTGGCTCATGCTGCTGTTTGCTTTTAGTGGATTTTTTCTTGATAAGCTCGGCTTCTCTCTTAGTGCCATCATCTTAGGGATGATTCTAGGGCCCATTGCCGAAAACGGCTTTACACAGGCGATGACGATCTCTGCGGGAGACAGTTCAATCTTTTTCGCCTCCACAATAGCCAAGATACTCTGGGCTATCACGATCATTCTACTCATTCAGCCACTCTTTACGCACTATAAAGATAGGCGACAAAGAGCCAAAGCCATGAGAGCAGAGTAACCTCTCTCTCATTGAATAACATTAAGACTCATTAATCCTTTTTTCTGTATCATTCACAATATAGAAAAAAGGCTCCCCCTCATGAAATACCAACGCTTTGTCTCTCTGACCGCAGGACTCTCATTTGTGCTTATTTTTATCTCCAGTGGTGTACTCTACTTTATCCCAGATCGCGGGGTTACCGGATGGACGAACTGGACCTTCTTGGGTTTGGACAAGCAGCAGTGGGACAACCTGCATATCAACCTAGGTATTCTTTTTCTGGTCTTTATCGTCTGGCATATCTACTTCAACTGGAAACCGATCAAGGCTTATCTCAAGGTCAAAAAGAAATGGAAAGTCTTTACTAAGGAGTTCAATGTAGCACTGATCGTCACCGTACTGTTTGCAGCTGGTACGATCACCATGACCTTGCCTTTCAGCTTCCTTGTCAATATCGGCAACGGAGTCAAAGCGATCAACTCTCTCGATGACGGCAATCCACCTTTTGGCTATGCAGAGTATGCCACACTGGAGGACTTCTGTCTACTTACTCACATCGACAAAGCGCAGGCACTTCAAAGACTAAAAGCCAAAGGCATCACCCTCTCCTCTACCAAAGCCACACTCAAAGAGATCGCAACTGCCAATGACACCAGCCCCAAAGCACTTTTCCTGATCATACGCGACACTGCTACCAAGTTCATTCTTCCCACAGACCTGCCTGTCGGTATGGCACGCAAGTCTCTGGCTAGACTACAGCAAGAGTACTGGATGGAACTGGATAGATTTATCGCGCACTTGACACACTATGGAATCAAAGCTACCCCTGAGAGCACATTCAAAAAACTTGCCAAAAACCACGATCTCCACCCGGCACAGCTCTATAACATGCTACTGGCATCACAGGTAGAGAGATAGTCTTGTCGAGTGACAGCGACCATATGAGGGATCAAGGCGCTACGACCCTTCTGACACAGAGCCATTTCTATACCAAAAGCTATCCCCGTCATACCCATGACGGATACTCGATCTCACTGGTGCAAGAAGGGACACATCACTTTCTCATCGAAGGGGAGAAGATGGAGGCGACAGCTGGCAGTGTGCGGATCATCCACCCCTATGAAGCACATGAAACAGAGCAAAGCACATGGAAACATATCAATCTCTCACTGGAGACAGATACGGTAGAGCGTATCGCTCACACTGTAGGGATAGTGCCCCCAGTGATCTTCGCACCTCTGATCTGTGATAGCACTTTAACAGAGAGGATGGAGCAGCTCTATGCGCATCATACAAGATCAGACAAACGACAGGTCACACTATCCACTGAAGCGCTACTCACCTACCTTCTAGAGACACACCGTCTCGATACTGTCGCTCTACCCAAACTGGCATTGAGCCCACACATAAACCATGCCAGATCCTATATCCATGCCCATGCCCACGAGGCTGATATCGATCTAGAGGAGGTCGCCAAACAGGCGCAAATGAGCAAATACCACTTCCTGCGTATCTTCAAACAGACACTGGGACGCACGCCCCACCAGTATCTGCAAAACATACGCATTGATCGCGTACGCAAAATGATAGCCCAAGGCGCCACACTCTCAGAGACGGCACACGCCTGTGGTTTTTATGACCAGTCCCATATGATCCAGATCTACAAGAAGTTCTATGGTCATACCCCCGGAGTCCTACGCAAAAAAGCGCAATAATTTCCTATATCTTACCCAGTGCCCTAAGCTATAATGTCAATAAAAAAGGTTCTCCGTGAGTCCAGATATCTACCTCAACTACCTACTGATCGCTTTCCTGACGATCACCAGTCCAGGCGCAGCGATCCTGCTGGCGATCAACAATGCCATGCGGATGAATCTACGCGCCGTACTCTACTCTACACTGGGAAATCTGCTCGGACTGCTACTGCTCTCCACGGTAGCTATGCTCGGCGTAGGTGTCATGCTCAAAACCTCTCCCCTGTTCTACCATCTTCTCAAGTGGGTAGGTGGTGCCTATCTGGTCTATCTAGGTATCGGACAGATACGCAATGATCACACCCATCTGGAGCTCCAAGGCAACACCAAACAAAAAAACTTCCATGCCTGGGATCTCTTTCGCAAAGGCTTCCTCGTAGCAGCCACCAACCCCAAGCCCATCCTCTTCTTCACTGCAGTCTTCCCGCTGTTTATGGAGCAAGAACGCAGTGCATGGATACAGTTTGCCATCATGACAGGCACATTCTTGGCTATCTCATTCGCTTCACTTATGTTCTATGGGTATATCTCTACGCGTGCCAAAGCATGGTTCTTTGACCCAGTAAAACTACGCTGGTTCTACCGGATCTCTGGTGTTGCCTTTGTCATGATGGGCATAGGATTGGCGGTGTGGGGATAGGTGGCGCCAGTGTGCCAAAGTGTCATATTCTAGAACTTCTCTACTATGACCCCTAGTTTTAATGGATATTCAACGCTTGACCCCAGCATTATGAAGTTTGGAACAAATGCTGAAAATTTGCAATCTTGAATCAAAAAACTATATCTATGGCATAGAAATTTGGATTTTGTTTTAGGGGCTAGACTAGTTTAGAGGTATTTAAAGTACAGAAAGGTACGATAATACCGATGAAAAACAAGTATGTAAAAGTTAGCCACATTTCAGAGTCTAAATTTAGAGAGATAGTTAAGCTATTTT
>JALWVW010000007.1 GCA_027079365.1 Campylobacteraceae bacterium
TATTTGGCAAACCGTGAAGTGTTCAATGATGGTTGTGAGGGGATGATTTGTGTCTCGGAGTTTATGACTGAGTTGATGATATTTTTTGATGACGGTGTCAGCAATGGAGAGTTGAGAAATCAGGATTTCTTTTCTGCTTTTGGTCTCTTTATGGGTTACCTTGGGGGTATGGTTTTTCTCAAAGGAGAGGGTGTCTTGACTAGTAATATAGAAACTTATACAGATGATATAGCCAGAAATATTTATGCAGCTTTGAGAGTATAGCTGTGCCTAAGCCAAAGCTTCTCTGGCTGCAGTCGATTACCTGCAATGGAGATGCACACTCTTTTTTTAACCATCCTGATCTTTTTGCTATTCTTTCTCATTTTGAATTGATTCATCACCCACTATTGACTACGACATATACACTTGATGATATACTGACCGGAGACGTACCCTGCGATATACTGATCCTTGATGGCGCATTGAAAAAAACAGGATTGGAAAAATCTGGGACAGAAGTGTATGATGTGGTATTGGTATATGCTCAAAAAGCAGCCCATATTGTTACACTGGGAACCTGTGCTTCCTACGGAGGGGTGTTCAAACAGGCAGATCCTGATAATATTTCAGGACTCTGCTTTGATGGAGAAGAGAAAACAGAACGATATGCAAGCTATCATAATAAAGTTATCTCTCTCCCCGGATGCCCCGCACATCCCAAATGGCTCTCGTATGTACTGATGTCGCTTGTCAAAAATATCTCGATCCCGCTGGATGAGATGTTGCGTCCCCAAGAGCTCTATGTCACAACTGTACATGCAGGATGTATAAGAAATGAATATTTTGAATGGAAAATTGATACCAAAGGTCATGGGCTAAAAGAGGGATGTCTTTTTTATGAAAATGGCTGCCAAGCACCCTATACGCATGGTAGCTGCAATAAAATACCATGGAATGAAGTGAGCTCAAAAACAACGGTAGGTACACCATGTTTTGGATGTACCGAGCCTACCTTCCCTAAAAAAGCACTTTTTAAAACAAAAACCAATATGGGTATACCTGGCGATGTACCTTTGGGTGTCTCCAAGAGAGCCTATCTGACCCTTACGGGTATCGCCAAGAGCTTTAAGATCAAGAAGTTTGAAAAGAGGATGATTGATTATGATCGTTAAGAAACTGATAGAGAAGATAGAAGGAGACGCTGAGCTTGACTTTACTTTCAGTGAAGGGAAAATCGAGGACGTTAAGATAAGTTTTGCGTTATACAGGGGAATAGAAGGCATACTCCAAGGTAAAGATCCTAGAGATGCATTGGTCATTACACCGAGAGTATGCGGTATCTGCAATCATGCACATCTGATCGCGGCAGTGAGAACGCTTGAAGATGGATACCGCAATGCTGGCGCAGAGGTTGTCTTGACCGAAAAGGCCAAAACTATCAGAGAATTTACCTTGGTGTGTGAACTAATCCAGAACCATGCAAAGTGGTTTTGGATGACAATGTTGCCACAACTGGAAGATTTGATAGATATGAAGAGTCAGGAGAATCATGCACTCAAGGCATTTTATCTCTCATCGACGATTACAAAAGCCCTTGCTATTTTTTCTGGGCAATGGCCACACTCTTCCTATGCTGTGCCTGGAGGAGTGACTTGTGATCCAACCTATATTGACATTATGCAGGCCGAGGGATTTATCGATGAAAGTATTCGTTTTGTTGAAGATGTCCTGATAGGTATGGATCTGGACAGATACTTGGCTATTGACTCTACCTTGGCACTTGACGCCCTTACACAGGATTTTGGGAGGGCATTACATCTTTTGGGCGTGTATGGCATGAGTGAGAGAGGACACAGCCATGACCGCTTTATCGTTTTTGGTGAATCCATACTCTCACCTAGGGGGAAATGCTCTCCTACGACAGTGTATGATACTGACCCTAAATATGTCAAAGAAAGCGAAGGGGGAGTGCATGAGGCAAAAACAGTCAGGTACAAACAGCGTCTGTTTGAAGTAGGCCCCTTGGCGAGAGCCATGGTCTCCAAAAAACCTATTGTCAAGAATCTTCATAAACGCCATAAGGACTCTGTACTTACAAGAGTGTTTGCTAGAGTACATGAAATGTTGGTTCTATTGGAACAGAGCAAGAGACTGTTGCAAAATATCCCCCTCTCTCAAGACTCCTGTACACTTGATGCACATTTTTCTCCTGCAGCATTTGAAGGTACGGGTGTTGCTGAGGCGGCAAGGGGATCACTGATACACAGGATAAGTACAAGGGGAGGGCAGATAGAAAACTATGAAATCATTGTGCCTACCCAATGGAACCTGAGCCATGGTGATACACAAGAGCAGGGTGTTGCTATCAAAGCAATGGTGGGTTCTGATTCTGTCGAAGAGGCCTCTTTTATCTTTCGTTCTTTTGATGTGTGTTCCGTGTGCACCACTCACTAACCAATACCCTTCTTGTCAGCCATTACTTGATGAGGTAGCCGTGTGCCTACCTGCTACTAAATAACGATATCCAACTAAAAAATACTTTTATAAATGAACAATCATTCTAGTTTAAGTGTATTTTTCCTATTATGTTGAGTGATTGTTCATTTAAAGAAAAGGAGAAGTGTATGAGTATTGACAAAAATGATACCTCTTACGATACGCTCTATAGTGCGTTCAAAGAGAGAATTGAGCAGCTTTCCAAGCTGCCAAAAATGA
>JALWVW010000008.1 GCA_027079365.1 Campylobacteraceae bacterium
AAATAGCTTAACTATCTCTCTAAATTTAGACTCTGAAATGTGGCTAACTTTTACATACTTGTTTTTCATCGGTATTATCGTACCTTTCTGTACTTTAAATACCTCTAAACTAGTCTAGCCCCTATTTCTTTAGTGGTTGCTGGATGTGGAGGCGGATCTTCTGGAAACCCTCCTGCTTTGGGAGACATGAATCTTTCAAGCTTTAACCTGGCAAAAGATATTAAAGATGGTAAAATTGGTGGCTATAACAAGAATGATCCAATAGAGGATCAGTATCTTGCAGTTATCAATTATTTCAGAAGCCTAAAGATTGAATGCAATGATCCTTTTGCAATAACTGGCCCGTCCGGTAAAGATATGACATGGAATACTTTTTTGGCAGATGCTGCACAAGAGCATAGTGAAGATATGAAGCTAAGTGTTTGGTACGATCATAATGGCTCAGGCACCATCAATGATATCACGGGTCAGACACTTACTCCTGTGAGGCCAAGTACATTTTCTCAGCGCATCAAGCGAAATGGTTATAATGGCTCTTTTGTAGCGGAAAACATTGCTATGGTTAAAGCAAAACCTGCAGCGCCATCAGTTAATACTTGGCTAAAAGTGATGGAAGGCTGGATAAAAAGTACATCTGGTCATTGTTCAAATATTATGAATCCTGATCTAACGGAATTTGGTATGCATGAATCCCGTGCTGCAGTTGATGTAAATGGTTGGCATAAAGTCTATTGGACACAAGATTTTGGTGGTCAATAAGTTATTTGCATCGTAGAGCAGTGCAGGCTCCCCCCCTGTTCTATGAGTTTGAGGCAGTTGATGGGGATGATCTCTCTATCGGGGAAGAGTGTAGTAAATAGCTCTCCGACTTTTTTATCATTTTTGTCTCTGTAGGTGGGGCAGAGCAGCGCATCATTGGTAATGAGAAAGTTGGCGTAGGTAGCCGGCAGTCTGTTGCCTGCTTGGTCGTATTTGGCTTCGCACATGGGCAGAGGGACTAGCCTGTAGGGTTTGCCTCCGGGTGCAGCGAATCCCTTCAGCTGCGCTTCCATATTTTTTAATGTCTCATAATGTTCATCTTCCTCATCATCACACTTGACATAGGCTATTGTCTCCGGATTGACAAAGCGTGCCAAGGTGTCAATGTGCGAGTCCGTGTCATCGCCTGCGAGATAGCCATGATCCAACCACAGTACTCTCTTGGCCCCTAGATGTGTTTCTAATTTTATCTCTACCTCTTCTTTGGTCAGTCCACCATTTCTATTGGGATTACACAGGCATTGCGAGGTGGTCAAGATGGTTCCTTCCCCATCACTCTCAACAGAGCCACCTTCGAGTACAAAATCTATCTTTTCTAAAAGTGTGGTACCCATATAGCCTTTTTGGTGCAAAACAGTGTTGACATTGTTGTCAAGTGAAGCCTCAAATTTTCCGCCCCAGCCATCGAAAGTAAAATCCAGCAGTCTAGGCTCATCCTTTACTTTGAGTGAGATATAGCCATAGTCTCTGATCCAGGTATCATTGGTGGGGATCTCGATAAAACTCATATTGTTTTTGGAACAGAAGTGGCTGTTGATTGCTTCTTTGTTTCGACAGATGATATAGACAGACTGGCTATAGGCAATCGCTTGAGCGATACGGATAAAAGGAGTCAGCACCTCGGTCAGATTGCCTTCTGCCCAGTCAGTGCCTTCATGAGGAAAACTCATCAAAATACAACGCTGCTTTTCCCACTCTGCCGGAAATCTTCGCATTTTCTACCCCAATTTCTAATTTCTAATTTCTAATTTCTAATTTTCCACTATAATACCTTATGGCAACTATCCAGATACATAAAGAAAATTTCTTTCACAATCTTAACCAAATTGTACTAAAGACCGGTTCTGTAGATAAGATAGCAGTGGTACTCAAGGACAATGCCTACGGACATGGGCTGGAGATCATGGCAGCGCTCTCGCAGGAGTTTGGTATCAAGCAGGCTGTGGTGATAAGCAGTGAAGAGGCGATGCAGATAACCCCCTATTTTGACCATATCCTTGTGCTCAACGGCACCCCTGTGGCAAACGAGAAGCTCTCTTTTGCGATTACTGACATGCGGACACTGGAAGCTGTGGACAGCGGAGTGCAGATAGAGCTCAAGGTGGATACGGGGATGCACCGTAACGGTATCATGATGAAGGATCTGGAAAAGGCACTGCGGATGATCAAGCTACGCAACCTGACGCTAATAGGAGTGATGACCCATTTTAGAAGTGCAGATGTACTAGGAAGCGAACTCTATTGGCAGCAGAAAAACTTTGAAGAGGTGAAAAGAAAAGTACAGGAGTCAAAGTGTGGTGAAGTACGCTTCCATAGTCACAACTCCGCAGCGATCCTGAGAAGCAAACGGTTTGATGAAGATATCGTTAGGGCAGGGATCGCGATCTATGGGCATAATGAACTACCGGAAGTCTATGATGAGATACCGCTCAAGCCTGTGCTCTCTCTCTGGGCACAGCGTACTTCCACCAGAGTATTGAAAAAAGGGCAAAGAGTCGGCTATGGGGGTGACTTCACAGCAAAAGAACAGATGATAGTCTCTACCTATGATCTGGGGTATGGAGATGGGTGGAGGCGAGGAGAGAGTGCTCGCCCTTATCTTACCTCAGAAGGTTTGCCAATACTGGGGCGTGTGTCGATGGACTTTATC
>JALWVW010000009.1 GCA_027079365.1 Campylobacteraceae bacterium
TTGTGGGGCCTACGGGTGTAGGGAAAACCGCTCTTTCCAAAGCATTGGCACAGATGCTGGAAATACATTTCGAAAAGCTGGACATGAGTGAGTATATGGAGCCGCATGCGGTCAGCCGCCTGATCGGTGCACCTCCGGGATATGTAGGGTTTGAGCAGGGAGGATTGCTGACGGAGATCATTAAAAAACACCCCTATACTGTATTATTGCTTGACGAGATCGAAAAAGCGCATCCTGATATTATGAATATCTTGCTTCAGGTCATGGATGGCGCCAAGTTGACAGACAACAATGGCATCGTGAGTGATTTCAAAAATGTGATTCTTATCATGACCTCCAATATTGGTACCAAAGAGGCCAATGTCATGGGCTTCGAGAAAGATAATTCCGTCAAAACAGACAAGGCACTCAAGAGCTTCTTTGCACCAGAGTTTAGAAATCGTCTGAGTGCAGTAGTGGAGTTTGCAGCTCTTGACATTGAGGCACTGACGCAGATCGTCAAGATTGAGCTGGAGAAACTCAATCAACTCCTTGCCCCTAAGAAGATCACTGTCAAACTCACCAAGGCAGCTAGGATCTATATCGCCAAAGAGAGCTATGATGTGCAGTATGGTGCCAGACATATTGCCAGGGTACTGGATGAGAAAGTGAAGGAGCCATTGACTGATGAGATACTGTTTGGCAAGCTCAGAGAGGGTGGCAGTGTGAAGGTGGGTTTCAAGAACGGGGAGCTGAAGTTTGCATTTGAAAAATAAAACGATAGGGTATGTTTACCCACACAGTTTTTATAGCATAGTTGATTTCTCTATAGTGGCAAGTATGCCCTGCGGAGGATAGGTTGGGTTCAATGTTTGACGAGGAGGAGTATCTGATTTCTCCATTGAGTCGTTATGCGTATACTTTTCCGAATCCGCGTTATGCCTCAGATGAAGGTCTGCTCGCCTATGGCGGCGATCTGAGTCCCAACAGGCTGTTGACTGCATATCGTAAAGGAATCTTTCCCTGGTACGCAGAGGGAGATCCCATCCTCTGGTGGTCACCAGACCCAAGACTGCTGCTCTATCCTTCTTCCTTCAAGACACGAAAATCCTTTGCCCGAGTGCTACGCAGCGGGAAGTTTTCTGTGACATTTGACCATGCATTTTCAGAAGTGATCCACTACTGTGGTACGGTACCCAGAGAGGGGCAAAACGGAAGCTGGCTGCTGCCTGAAATGGAGGAGGCTTATACGGAATTGCATCGTATGGGATTTGCACACAGTGTGGAAGTTTACAGGGAGGGCGTATTGGTGGGTGGGCTCTACGGTCTGGCCATGGGGAAGGCATTCTTTGGGGAATCTATGTTCTCTTTGGTCAGTGATGCCTCCAAGGTGGCCTTTCGTGCACTCAGTGATGTTTTAGGTGGCAGAGGCTATGATTTTATAGACTGTCAAATGAAAACAGAACATTTGATGACACTTGGTGCGGTTGAGGTAGAGAGAGATATGTATCTGAATCAGCTTGATGTCGCACTTGAAAAAAGTAGTGATATTGGAAGTTGGCAGCAGTTTGCATGGAACTACGAGGAGGGATAAGTGGTAGACAGAGAGATGGGGTTTTCGTTGTGGCTTGATTTTGTCGAGCGAGAGTATTTGCGGGAGTCATTTCCTGCATTGATTGAAAAAGGCATTATCAATGGTGCTACAAGCAATCCAGCTATTTTTGCTGCTGCGATCACAACTTCACCGGCCTATCGTGAGCAACTTGCTTCTCTAAAAGGAAAGAGTGCCAAAGAGAAGTATGAGGCGCTGGCAATGGTGGATATCCGTGCGGCGGCGCAGGCGCTTAGAAGCTGCTATGATGCGAATAACGACGGGTATATCTCGATTGAGGTAGACCCCTTTCTCTCCAATGATACCGCAGGTACTATCGCAGAAGGGGAGAGACTTTTTACAGCGATCGGAGAACCCAATGTCATGGTCAAAGTACCGGCAACAGAGGCAGGCTATGCAGCAATGCGTGTCTTGATGGGCAAAGGTATCTCGGTCAATGCCACACTGGTCTTCTCTCCGGTACAGGCGGAGCATTGTCTCAGTGCCATGCGGCAGGGCACAGAAGCAGCCGCTGGAAAGGTAGATGGTGTCATCTCTGTATTTGTAAGCCGATTCGACAGGCTGCTTGATGAGAGGCTGGCTGCCAGCGGGACAGTGCCTTCTAGAACAGGTGTTTTGAATGCAGCGAAGATATATGCGCTCATAGAGCGTACAGAGACGCCCAATATTCGTACACTTTTTGCCAGTACCGGGGTAAAGGGAGAGATACTTCCTGCAGCATATTATATAGAGGAGCTCATGGCACCACACTCTATCAATACCGCACCTTTGGCAACAATTGAATCCTATGTGAATGCACCTCTGGGGGAGCCCAAATTGCCTATCAGTGAAGCGGAAATCAATGGATATTTCAGTGCATTGAAACAGCAGGGTATTGAGATCGAAGAGGTAAGCCAGTCACTTCTAGAGGACGGCTTGCGTGCCTTTGAGAAGGCATTTGCAGAGATGCTTAATCGCATAGAATAAGAGAGAGGATACGATCATATGGAAGAGAAACTGAAGCTCTATCTCAGGAGTATGGTTGCCAATGAGGGGAGTGACCTGCATATCAAGGCGGGGTCACATGTCCGGGCACGCGTGCACGGTGCACTCCGTGTACTGGGAAAAGAGAAGCTTAACGAAGAGGAAGTGGAGATACTAGTCCGCGAAATCACCACAGAATCACATTATCAAAAGCTTACAGAGCAGGGCTCTGTGGATTTCAGTTATAAGCCCGATAAAGAGAGCCGTTTCAGAGTCAATATCTTTAATCAGATGGATGGATTAAGCATAGTCATGCGGGTGATTCCAACACATATCCCCACCATTGAGGAGCTTAAGCTTCCTTCGGTGATAGAAACTTTTTCTGATATGCCACGAGGGCTTGTCTTGGTGACGGGGGTGACAGGCAGTGGTAAGTCAACTACTCTTGCTGCCATGCTGAACAAAATAAACCGTACCTACCAGAAGCATATTATCACGCTGGAAGACCCTATTGAATTTGTGCATCAGGATATTAAGTGTCTGGTGAACCAACGGGCACTGGGAAGTGATTTTTATGATTTTAAAGATGCATTGCCTGCAGCTCTGCGTGAGGACCCTGATGTTATTTTGGTCGGTGAAATGAGGGATGCCGAGACGATTGAGCTTGCATTGCATGCTTCCAATACGGGACACCTTGTCTTTTCGACCCTGCATACGCTTGATGCCAAAGAAACGGTCAACCGTATCGTAGGCTCTTTCCCCAAAGAGGAGCAAAACAGAATCCGCCTCTCTCTCTCATCAGTACTGTCCGGCATTGTCTCCCAGCGACTCATTCCAGGCAAAAACGGAGGACGGATTGCTGCAGCAGAAGTGATGATTCAGACCAGTCGTATTCGGGAGTTGATTGCAGAGAATCGAGACTTTGAGATCTTGGATGCGATCGAAGAGGGACACGATATCTATCATTCACAGAGCTTTGACCAGCATTTACTGAGTATGGTTGACAGGCGCATGATCACCGAAGAGGTGGCATTGGAGTATGCGAGCAGACCTTCTGACCTAAAGTTGAAGCTTGAAGGTGTAGGGAGGGGCGGTGCAAAGCAGGCGATCAAAAATGCAGAAGAAGAGATAGTGGAGGCATTTGACTTTAAAGTGGAGAAGTAATGTTAAGTAAATGATCACTGCTTCAACTCTCCTTAAAATGGTTTCGATATAATCCGTTCCTATTTTAAACAAAGGACTACCATGTTAGAAGGTATTATTAGAGAGAGTATCGGAAAGAGCAATGCAAAGCAGCTCAAAAGAGATGGTTATCTAATCGCTAACATCTATGCAAAGGGTGTTGAAAATATCAATGCTGCATTTAAGCGAGGTGATTTTATCAAAGCAGTCAGGGCCAAAGAGGCACTGACACTAGATATCAAAGTAGGAGACAAAGAGCTTAGCGTGGCGATCCAGGAGTATCAACTTCATCCTGTCAATGGTGACATTATGCATGTAGACCTTCGCGTAGCAGTGTCAGGCGTGGTGGCTGACTACCTAGTGCCTGTCAAAACGGTCGGTATACCTAAAGGTTTGAAAAACAAAGGGGTACTGATCATGAGTAAGAAAAGACTTAGAATCAGAGGTGCGATTGAAAATATGCCTCAAAATTTCACACTGGATGTTTCTGACCTTGAACGAGATGAATCTATTCTCGTAAGAGATGTCGAGGTACCAAAAGGGTGCAAGATAATGGATCGTGCAGATGTCTCTATCTGTGGTGTGATTAAAGCAGGATAACAAATGCTTTTTGTTGGTTTGGGAAATCCTGGATCAACCTACGAGATGACCCGACATAATATCGGTTATAGGGTCATCGAACGATTGGTTTCTGATCTGGGAGCCAAAAAACTCTCCAAAACATCATTTCATGGCAGACTTTTTCGCCATGGGACCCTTCTCTTTCTTCAGCCCACTACTTTTATGAATCTGTCTGGCAAGAGTGTGGCAGCAGTGAAGCAGTTTTTCAAGATAGACAGGGCGGATATCGTGGTAATTCACGACGACATTGATCTACCTTTTGGTGCAGTACGCTTCAAGAGAGGTGGTGGCAGCGGTGGACACAATGGTCTGAAGTCCATTGATGAAGTAATAGGCAGGGAGTATATCCGCGTCAGGATAGGTGTAGGCAAGCCGGAGTACAGTACACAGGTCTCGGAGTATGTATTGCATCCTTTCACCCCGGAAGAGGAACAGGCGGTAGAGAAGTTGGTAGCTTATGTGACACAGGTGTGCCAGAAGATACCTACAAGCCCACTGGAGCAGATTAAGTCACTCTACTCAGTGAAGAATATCTCTGCGTTACCCCACTGATGCGAAGTAGCTATTTTCTCTATATAGCAAAACATGCCGGAAAAAATCTTCTCTTGATTCTTATGGCGGTAACGCTGGCAGTGACCCTGATCGACTACCTCAAACATGCAGATGAGATCATATCCACAACTGGACAGACGATTCTCTATCTTTTTTACACATGGGAGTTTCGGCTTTCCCAGTTCTATCCGTTGGCGATCGTATTTGCAGCTGTGGTCACTTATATGTCGCTGGTACGGAGTCATGTTTGGGTATCGCTTTATACTTTTGGCTATAGAAAGAAACAGCTGTTTGTGCCATTTTTCTTACCGGCGTTGGCACTGTATCTGTTGTTACTCTTTTTGCAAACAGGTTCCTTTTCTTATGCCAGAGAGAGAGCCTGGGATATTCTCCATCATACACAAAGTGCGCGGATTGTGGATGATCTTTTTTTTAAATATAATGACAGTTTCGTTTATGTGAAAAGATTGGATCCCATCCAGAAAGTACTTGTAGATGTCACGGTATTTACACTGAAGCAGAAGCAAGTCAGGAGCACTATCACCCTCAAATATGCAAAGTTTGATGGTGTGTACTGGGTTACGGATCATGCAGTGTTGACAAAAAAGCACTATTCGGATCAGGGAAGACTTGTAGGATTTGACAGAGAAGATATGGGAGAATATCGGTTGCTAAAGGGGTATAAGCCCAAGGTGATAGAGCTGATCTATGAGGGGGATTCTCTCTCCTTAAGAGATGCGATCAGTACCTATGGTGTATTGAAAAAACAAGGACTCGATACAGGCAAGATCAAAACTTCTTTTTACGGAAAAGTCTTTCTACCCCTGTTTGCCCTGCCCATAGTGGCGATTCTCTTTTTTGCAACACCCTATTTTTCCAGATATATGAATCGTGAACTGGTCTGGATACTCTCCTTGGGGGGAACACTGATGCTTTGGGGGCTTTTGTATGCTCTCTATAGCTTAAGCGTCAGTGGCACAGTTTCTCCGGATCTCGCAGTGCTTTTTCCCGTAATGCTGCTGATGGGTTATGCCTACAGACTTTTTTTAAAAGAGGAGAAGGTGATTTAATGTAAAATTTGGATAAAATCACTATCAAAATAATTTTTTCATTTTAGGATATCCAAATGCCGATAGATTTTCAGACACTTTCAAAAAAATATGATACCCCCCTTTATGTGTATGATTTTGACAGGATGCAGGGAAACTATCAGCTATTTAAAGAGGCTTTCAGTGGAGAAAAATCTCTAATATCCTATGCGGTCAAAGCCAATTCAAACCTCTCGGTTATTCGCCATTTTGGGGAGCTTGGAGCTGGTGCAGACTGTGTCAGTATCGGTGAAGTGCGTAGGGCACTTTCCGCAGGCATTGAGCGGTACAAGATCATCTTTTCAGGTGTAGGAAAGCAGGATGAGGAGATCAGAGAGGCACTGACAGAAGAGATACTGATGCTCAACCTAGAGAGTGAAGCAGAGATGAAACGCGTGGAGATGGTTGCCCAAGCGCTGGGTAGGCCTGCCCGCATCTCTATCCGTATCAATCCCAATGTGGATCCAAAGACTCATCCCTACATCTCTACTGGACTACATGAGAACAAGTTTGGTGTAGAGATTGCTAGGGCAAAGCGTATGTATATCTATGCAAAAAATGCCGAATTTCTTGATCCAATAGGCATTCATTTTCACATTGGGTCACAGCTGACAGACTTGGCACCGATTGCAGAGGCAGCGCAGATTGTGGCAGATTTGACCCGTTCACTCAAGGCGATTGGTATAGAGATCCGCTTTTTTGATGTAGGTGGTGGCGTGGGTATCCGCTATGCTGACGAGACGCTGATTAGCCCGCAAGCATATGCTGAAGCGATCGTCAAAGCTACCAAGGGGCTGGATGTGACACTGATGTGTGAACTGGGTCGTGCACTGGTCGGAAATACGGGCTATCTGCTGACCTCCGTGCTCTATGAGAAGCAAAATGGGGGAAAGCGCTTCGTAATAGTGGATGCAGCCATGAATGACCTTCTGCGCCCGACACTGTACAATGCAGACCATCGCATCACGCTGCTGGACAGAAAGGATACAGAGATAAGTGAGGCAGATATCGTCGGTCCCATTTGTGAGAGTGGTGACTGGCTGGCAAAGGCTGTACCACTTCCTAAAACGGAGCATAATGATCTTATTGTCGTACATGATGCAGGAGCGTATGGGTTTACGATGTCAAGCAATTACAATACCAGAGGCAGGGCAGCTGAGATAGCAGTATCAGCAGGCAATGAGAGGATGATACGACAACGAGAGTCCTTTGAGGATCAAATTCGTCTGGAAGAAGCATATCTATAAATGACTACATTGGTGAGCATAAAGGAGTCTGGACATGGCACTGAGTGAGATAAGAAAACAGATTGATGAGATGGACGATGCATTGCTGGATCTATACAATAAAAGGATGCAACTAGTACACCAGGTGGGGGTCGTCAAGAATAGTAGCGGCACACCTATCTATCGCCCAGAGAGGGAACAGGAGATCCTGAGTAGACTTAAAGAGAAAAATCAGGAACACAATGGCATACTAACTGGTCAAGCTATAGAAGCACTCTTTTTGGAGCTGTTTGCTGTGGCCAGAAACTTTGAACTTCCCGAGAAGATAGCCTTTTTGGGACCGGATGCCAGCTTTACACACCAGGCAGCGGAAAATAAATTTGGTGCCCTGAGCAGCTATGTACCTATCGGTTCGATCAGGGGTGTATTCAGAGAGGTGAGCCAGAAGAGAGCCAAATTTGGTGTGGTACCGATTGAGAACAGTTTTAATGGCATTGTCAGTGACACGATCACGGCGCTGCAGGATTTTGATACCAAGATCATTGCAGAGGTGATGGTGGATATCCATCATGTGCTTGCTACCAAAGCAGAAGATGTCAAGCATATCAAGCGACTCTATTCCAAAGATATCGCATTTGGGCAGTGCAAGCAGTTTTTGGAGGATTATGGGCTGGATGAACTGGAGCAGATTCCTGTTGAGTCTACTGCCAAGGCAGCAAAGCTGGCTGCGGGGGATCCTCAAGCGGCTGCGATCTGTGCAGAGGTGGCATCCAAAATGTATGCGCTGCCTATTCTTTTTAGCAACATTGAAGACAAAGGCAACAACCGAACGCGCTTTTTTATTATCAGTGATTTTGAAAACAGACCCAGTGGCAATGATAAAACGACGATTCTTGTGACATTGCCAAACAGACCTGGCGCACTGGTAGATTTTTTGAATGACTTTAAAGCGCTCAAAATTGATCTTACAAAGATAAAATCACATATTGTCGAAGGTGTTTCTATCTTTTTTATTGAATTTGACGGGCATAAAAATGATAAGAAGATCCAAGAAATATTTAACAAGCATGGAGCATCAATCAAATTTTTGGGCTCCTATGTCAAAGAAGCGGAGGATGTGTAGATGAAATTTAATCCATTTTTAGAGGATATCAAGGTCTATGAAGCGGGGAAACCAATCGAACTGGTAGTGCGTGAATTTGGGGTCAAACCCGAAGAGGTAGTGAAGCTGGCTTCCAATGAAAACCCCCTGGGTACCAATCCGGCAGTGGCTAAGGTGATCTGTGCACATGCGGATAAAGCACATCTCTATCCTGATGATAGTATGTATGAGCTCAAAGCATCTCTCTCTGAGAAGTATGCGGTCGATGAGACAGAGATCATCATTGGTGCAGGGAGCGACCAAATACTGGAGTTTCTCTCCCGTGCCAAACTGAGAGAGGGTGCCTCGGTGTTGATGAGTCAGGTCACTTTTGCAATGTATGAGATCTATGCCAAACAGGTGGGTGCCAAGGTATTGAGAACCCCTAGCTATGAGCACCGTGTGGACGAATTTGTCGAGATGATGGAGGCACATCATCCTGATATTGTCTATCTCTGTACGCCCAATAATCCTACAGGAGATGCCATCTCTAAAAAGGATGTCATGGAGATCATAGATGCAGCAGATCCAGATACGCTGGTCGTGATTGACGGTGCCTATATGGAGTATGCCGCTGCCAAGGATCCACAGTATTTGATTGAGCCTAAAGATATTTTGCAATACGATAATGTGATCTATCTAGGCACCTTCTCCAAAGCCTATGGGCTGGGCGGCATGCGTGTGGGATATGGTATTGCCAACAAAGAGATCATCCAGGGGCTATACAAGATGCGCCCCCCGTTTAATATCTCGACTCTCTCTCTGGCTGCGGCGATTGAGGCGAGCAGGGATGAAGTATTCTTGGAAAAATCCATTGCACTGCATCAGGAGCAAATCCTCCGCTATGAAGCCTTTGCCCAAGAATACGGTATTGAGACAATTGACAGTTATACCAACTTCATTACCTATCTTTTTGGGGATACGAGGGACGCAAGCAAGGTGGCAGATGCACTACTGAGGAAAGGGGTGATCGTGCGAAATCTTGCCTCCTATGGGCTCAATGCTATCCGTATCACAGTCGGTACCCAGGCACAGAATGACAGGTTTTTTGCACTTTTTTCAGAGGAACTCACATGAAAAAAGTAAAAATTGATACCGGTATTTCTAGTCCTCTACATGCAGCAGTATTGGAAGACTTTAGCCATTTTGAAGCAAAAATGACTAAGATAAAGCATCTAAAGACAGTCAAAGAGAATCTGGACAAAAGCTTTCTGCTGGCAGCCATGGATACCCTGGATCTAAAGGGCAAAAAGATCACGCCTAAAAGAGTCAAAAAGATATGCAAGAGAGCACTAGTAGCCATGATAGAAGAGGCGGAGCGATGAATATGAGTGAAAAATCTATAGATGCATTGAAAGAGACCGCTGCGGATATCAGAGAAAAGATATTGGAAACGGTCAGTAAAAATGGAGGCCACTTGAGCTCTTCGCTGGGGGCGACGGATCTGATCGTAGGGATGCACCATGTCTTTGATGTGCCTAGCGATCCTTTCTTGTTCGATGTATCACATCAAGCCTATGCCCACAAGCTCCTTACTGGCAGATGGGATACATTTGATACTCTGCGTCAGTTTGAGGGTGTATGCGGCTATACTGATCCCAAAGAGTCCCCATATGATTATTATAAAGCGGGACATAGTTCTACCTCTATCTCTCTGGCGGTCGGCGCAGCCAAGGCTATAGCTCTCAAGGGAGAATCACGCGTACCTGTAGCCTTTATTGGTGACGGTAGTATGACGGCAGGTATGGTCTATGAAGCACTGAATGAGTTGGGAGACAGAAAATATCCCGTGGTCATTATCTTAAATGATAATGAGATGAGTATTGCCAAGCCTATAGGAGCGATCAGCCGTTATCTCTCCACTACCATGGCAAGCCCCTTTTATCAAAAGCTCAAAAAACGCACAAAGAAGATGCTTGAGCATCTTCCTGAGAGTGCCTCCTATATGGC
Source organism: Campylobacteraceae bacterium (assembly GCA_027079365.1). Taxonomy (GTDB): domain Bacteria; phylum Campylobacterota; class Campylobacteria; order Campylobacterales; family Sulfurovaceae; genus JAAXPZ01. The sequence continues at coordinate 10,315 of JALWVW010000009.1, forward strand.
GGAGCGCTTTGAGGAGTCTTTTCGCCTCATTACGCCGGGACTTCTTTTTGAAGAGCTCGGTATCGAGTATATTGGGCCCATTGACGGGCATGATATGGAGTCGATCGTCAGTACATTGAAGATTGCCAGAGAGATGGGTGTACCTGTGATCGTTCATGCACAGACTACCAAAGGAAAAGGCTATGAGATCGCAGAGGGGACACAGGAGAAATGGCATGGTGTCAGCGCCTTTGACTTGAAGTCCGGTGAGCCTCTCAAAAAATCAGGCTCTGTCCCTGCGACACAAATCTATGGAGAGACACTACATGCGATGGCCTCCAAAGACCCGAAGATCGTGGGTGTTACAGCTGCCATGCCCAGCGGTACTGGACTGTCAAAACTGATCGACACTTTTCCGGATCGTTTCTGGGATGTAGCGATTGCAGAGCAGCATGCTGTGACCTCTATGGGGCCGCTGGCAAAGGAGGGATTCAAGCCTTTTTGTACGATCTACTCTACCTTTTTACAACGGGGCTATGACCAGGTAATCCATGATATTGCCCTGATGGATCTGGGAGTGACCTTTGCGCTGGACAGGGCAGGTATTGTGGGAGAGGATGGAGAGACACACCAAGGGGCTTTTGATATCTCTTATCTGAGGCCAGTCCCCAATATGGTACTCTGCGCGCCCTACAACAAAAGCAGTATGGAAAAAATTATGCAGTTTGCTGCGGACTACTCCGGCCCCTTGGCATTTAGATACCCAAGAGGTGTCTTTATGGTGGCAGATCACGAGGTGCCACCCTATGAATTGGGCAAAGCGCACCTGCTTCAGGAGGGCAAAGAGTTACTTTTTGTCGGCTATGGCAATGGCGTGGGTCGGGCGATCCAGACAGCAGAGATTTTGTCAGAGATGGAGCCTGCTATACTTGATCTACGCTTTGTCAAACCTTTGGATGAAGCGCTACTTAAAAAGCTTGCCGGAGAGTACCATAGATGGTTCATCTTTAGTGATAGTGTGCGCATGGGAGGGGTAGGTTCTGCTATCAGCGAGCTGTTTGCTCAGGAGGGCATTACAGAGGTCGCATTGACGACTTTTGAGTACCCAGATGCATTCATTGCGCATGGCAACACTGCTTTGATCGAGGAATCGTTGGGAATTTTGCCTAAACAACTGGCAGAGAAAATCACACATAGTATAACAAAAGGATAAAGTAGAATGACAAAAACATATATATTTACCAGTGAGTCTGTGACAGAGGGACATCCTGACAAAATGGCAGACCAGATCTCTGATGCGATACTAGATCATATCATTGCCAACGATACTCAGGCAAGAGTGGCATGTGAGACAATGCTGAGCAACGGATTTTGTATTATCGCAGGGGAACTAAAGACTACGACCTATGCACCTATGCAGGAAATTGCCAGAGAAGTGGTTAGGGAGATCGGTTACACAGATGCCAATTTTGGCTTTGACTATCGTAGCGCTGGTGTACTCAATGGTGTAGGAGAGCAGAGTCCGGATATCAACCAAGGGGTGGATCAGGCTGATGGAGAGATTGGTGCAGGAGACCAAGGGCTGATGTTTGGCTATGCGTGCAATGAGACCAGTGAATTGATGCCACTTCCTATCTCATTAGCACACAAACTCACTGCCAAGCTAGCTGAGGTGAGAAAGAACGGTACACTTCCTTACCTCCGTCCTGATGGCAAGGCTCAGGTCAGTGTGCGTTATATAGATGGTAAACCCAGCGAGGTGACTACAGTGGTCGTCTCTACACAGCATAGTCCAGATGTAGATCAGGAGACACTGCACAAAGATATTCTTACTGAAGTGATTGAAGCGGTTATACCTCTGGAGCTTAGGGGCAAGGAGATCGTGTATCATATTAACCCTACAGGAAGATTTGTCATCGGTGGTCCACAGGGAGATGCAGGATTGACGGGTAGAAAAATTATTGTGGATACTTATGGTGGCTCCTGCCCTCACGGCGGGGGTGCTTTTTCTGGAAAAGACCCTACCAAAGTAGACAGGTCAGCAGCCTATGCAGCGAGGCATATTGCCAAAAACCTGGTAGCAGCAGGTGTGGCAGAAAAAGTGACGATTCAGATTGCCTATGCGATTGGTGTAGTGAAGCCGGTTTCTGTAATGGTAGACACAGGAGGTACAGCTGTCGTAGATGAATCAAGGATAGAAGCCTGCGTCAATGCACTGTTTGACTTGACACCAGCAGGTATTATCAAGTCACTGGATCTACTGAGACCTATTTATCGCAAAACTGCCTCCTACGGCCATTTTGGACGAGAAGAAGAGGGATTTAGCTGGGAAAAACGTGATCGTGTGAAAGAGATCAAAGCCTACCTCGATCTATAGGTGTTACGGGAGAGGATTTTTTCCATTAAAATAGAGAAGATTAAAGTTTTGTTTAATCATCTTGTGATATAGTTCATAACTTAACTAAAAGGAGAAATAAATGGCAGTAATTATTACAGATATCTGTATTAACTGTGCAGCATGCATCGATGAGTGTCCTGTTGAAGCGATTGTAGATGAGGATGATAATCCAACAGGTGAAGATACCTATTATGTCTATGCTGACAAATGTGTAGAGTGTGTCGGACATCATGACGAACCAGCATGTGCTGAAGCGTGCCCAACCGAAGGCTGTATTGTCTGGGGCGATGTACTGGATGGCCAACCATCCATGGAAGGCAGAGGAGAAAAAGGCACACCAGTCGTAGAAGACTAGGCTTTTTCTTCGCCAGGTTTTCCTGGCACCCCTTTCTGTTTTTCTTTTCTAATCTTTTTCTAATCTTTTTTTCGCTAAAATCCCGCCCTAATGCTTTGTTTGCATCATTTGCACGCTTGGCAAATTAACCTTATCAAGGAAACTTTATGGAGCAAACACTATCTATCATCAAACCAGATGCTGTGGCGAAGAATGTTGTAGGGCAGATTCTTGCTCGATTTGAAAATGCAGGACTAAGAATCGCTGCAACCAAGAAAATACAGTTGAGCCGTACCGATGCAGAGGCATTTTATGCAGTTCATGCAGAGAGACCATTTTTCGGTGAATTGGTTGAATTTATGATCTCCGGTCCCGTGGTAGTGACAGTACTTGAGGGAGAGAATGCTATGGCAAAAAACAGAGAGCTCATGGGCGCTACCAGCCCCAAAGAAGCAGCAGCTGGTACGATCAGGGCAGATTTTGCTGAGAGTATCGATGCCAATGCTGTGCATGGCAGCGACTCTTTAGAAAATGCAGCAGTTGAGATCAATTTCTTTTTTGCACAAAGAGAGATTGTTTAACACAAACCCATGAAGATACAGTTTGAGAAGGTAGGCAATACAGCGAAACCTTTTCGCTGTACACTTGGAAAGCTTGCACTGAGTGGCACACTGAAAAAAAGTGCACATCATCGTGTCTCCCTCGCATCTATGCTTGAAGGTGAGATTTCACTTGCTTGTGACAGGTGTGGCAAACACTATATCAAGCAGGTCAAAAACCCCTTGGTGTTGACCTTGAGTGACGAGATGTGCAAAGATAAAGAGGATTTGGATATAATTGAGTTTTTAGATGGTGTGATTGATCTCACATACATCCTTGAGAGCGAAATAGATCTCCAAAAAAGTATCTATCATTACTGTCCGGAGTGTGACGGGAGTGAAGAGATATTAGAAATAGAATTTTAACAAAGGAAATATTATGGCAGTACCTAAGAGACGCGTAAGTAAAACAAGAGCAGCAAAGAGAAGAACGCATTATAAATTGACATTACCAAGACCAGTCAAAGATGAGGACGGTACCTGGAGAATGCCTCACCATATGAACATGACAACAGGCGAATACAAAGCCTAATGTCACCCGACAAAAGAGCTGTACGCATTGCTATTGATGCAATGGGAGGGGACTTCGGTCCCGAACCGATCATCGACGGCTGTGTGCAGGCACTCAACGAGAGAAACTTTATGCCTATTCTTGTAGGCGACAGAGAAGAGATACTCTCCTACCTTCCCCTTTACTATCAGGACAAAGTCGAGATCGTGGATGCTACGGATGTGATCAGCATGAGTGATTCGGCGACAGATGCACTCAAGCGGAAAGAGAGTTCGATCTACAAAGCTGTAGAGCTGGTACGAGATGGAAAGGCAGATGGTGTGGTCTCAGCAGGGCATAGTGGCGCAACCATGGCTGTGGCTACACTTCGTATCGGGCGCTTGCCTCATATCTCAAAGCCAGCATTGGCAACACTGATGCCTACAGATGTGGGCAGGAAAACACTGGTACTTGATGTGGGTGCTGTAGTGGAGTGCAAGGCACAGAATCTTTATGAATTTGGCGCTATGGGAGAGGCATATGCCCAAGAGGTATTAGGTATTCCCAATCCCCGTATAGGTCTACTTTCCAATGGTTCAGAAGAGAGCAAAGGGAATGAGCTGACAAAAGAGGCTTTTGGCATGCTCACTGCGATAGATAACTTCCAAGGCAATGTGGAAGGACGAGATATCTTTAATGGCAAAATCGATGTCGTAGTGACGGATGGCTTTACGGGTAATATTCTACTAAAGACCAGTGAGGGGGTCGTTTCTGCAATCTTTTCACTCATGAAACAACACATTCGAAAGTCTCTGCCTGCCAAAGTGGGTGCCCTTCTTATGAAAAGAAAAGTTTTTAGTAACCTCAAAAAAGAGGTTGACTATGCAGAGTATGGCGGTGCACCGCTACTTGGCATTGACGGATGTGCGATTATTGGACATGGAAGCTCTAACTCCAAGGCAATTAAAAATGCCATTTTCCAAGCGGTCAGCTACACAAGATCAGATGTTAATAAGCAGATAGAAGCACTACTCATTGCCGGACAAGACAGGCTTGAAAGCAAGTCATAAATAAGGAATACGATGTCTAGAGCATTACCACCATTTGCTTCATTTCGTGCTATCGGTGCGTATGTACCAGAGAAGATCTTGACTAATCTTGACCTGGAGAAGATGATCGATACAAGTGATGAGTGGATCACCAAGCGTACCGGTATCAAGGAGCGCCATATCGCTGCGGAAGATGAGTCTACCAGTGATATGGGAGCCAAAGCAGCAGCATTGGCGATAGAGAGAGCAGATGTGGACAAGATGGAGATAGATCTTGTGCTTTGTGCTACAGTAACACCTGATTACTTCAATATGCCTTCTACTGCCTGTATCATTTCTGACAAGCTGGGCATCCGTAATGTGCAGGCTTTTGATATCTCTGCTGCCTGTAGCGGATTTGTCTACCTCCTGTCTGTGGCCAAAGCATTTATAGAATCTGGCATGAAGAAAAATGTACTGATCATCGGTGCTGAAAAATTCTCTTCGATCGTTGACTGGACGGATCGGGGTACCTGTATTCTCTTTGGTGATGGTGCCGGAGCAGCGGTAATTTCGGCTACAGACCGAAAAGAAGAGGCATTTGTTGATGTGCATGCCAGCGCAGATGGCGCCTATGCAGACTTCTTGGTGACACCTTCGCCTGGATCAGTCAATCCTATGAATCAAAAAGCACTGGATGAGGGACTCAATTTTGTACAGATGAAAGGCAATGAGACTTTCAAATTGGCAGTTAAAACACTAACTAAAGATGTCAAAGAGATCTTGTCGCATAATAAAATCTCTGCAGGAGATATCCCTCATTTTATCCCCCATCAGGCAAACTATCGCATCATCAAGGCGGTGGGTGATGCACTAAAGATGCGAGAGGATCAGGTGGTGGTGACTGTACACAAATACGGCAATACTTCTGCAGCTTCTATTCCTATGGCAATCAACGATCTCTATGAAGCAGGCAAGCTGAAATATGGAGAGCTGATGCTACTAGATACTTTTGGTGGTGGGCTTACTTGGGCTAGCGCATTGTTGCCATTTGCGGGCAATAGCAGGTAGAGGCATACTCTACGAATTTCTTCTGATCCTCACTTTTTTGGGGTCAAATAGTGCGATCATCTCCTTTACCATCGGTTCATTGAGTAGTTCTGAAGGGTCTTTCTCTTTAGCAGCCTCAGTATCCCCTGCGTCCGGAGCAATACAGGAGCTTTTCATCTCGATCTCTTCGGGCATGGCATCGTCTGGGACTTCGACAGGTTCGGTCACCATGTGTGTATCCGAAGAACTTCCCAGGACTACGGTTGCTGAGTCTGTCGAAGCACTAGCTACTTTTTTTTTAGGTTTCGCCGGGATATTGACGATCTTGGTTTCAAATCCGAAAAGATCCTGCACGAACATCTTGATGATACTCCAGTGATTGATCAACATTTTTTTGTCATTGTCAGCTGCAGTAGAGTGCCAGGTCAGCGCATCATTCTGAAAGCTTTCATAGCTAATATTGGATTCGAAACATTGGCCTAGATCATAGTCTCTATCATAGATTTTTTTGATCAGAGATTTAAATTTGAGTGCCCCTGTGTCGATCTGCTCTGTTGCGGGTTTAGGGTTGAGCCGTACTATCTCTTGTGCAAAAGCAGAATCCTGAGCAGTCTCTTTTTTTGGGCTAAGAGAAGGCACTTCTTCTCTTTCCTCTTCCACGGGTGTTACCACCTCTGGTCGTGCGGCAACTTCTTGTTGGGGTGGTGGATCCTGAACGGCTGTATTGGCAGATGACTTTTTAGTACCAGGTGTGTATACCTCGGTCTCTATCTCTGGTATCTCTACCTCCTTTTCAGGCGCTTTTATCTCTGCACCGGAGAGCTCTTTTTGGAGGATGCGGATCATGTCATCGATCTCTTTTGCAGAGAGTGCTTCGATCATTTTAAAAAGAGTCAGGGAGAGGACAAACTCCCCTTCGCTGCCTAATGCCAGGAGCTCTTTGGCTTCTGCCAATACCCTGAAGAATCGATCAATGATCAGGGGTGCGAACCGACCATCCTTAGTAAAAAGAAGCTCTTTGAGATAGAGTGTCAGCTCATCAATGACCATCTCTGATTCATACTCTGAGGCCAGCGTGATAAACTCCAGAACCTTTGATTCGTTTTTTGCCAGCAGGTGGTTGAGTAGTTCATCCAAAAGTGAAGGCTCAATGATACCCAGCATATTGGTCACTGTGGCCATGTCTACATGGTTTCTGGAGTAGACGATTGCCTGATCCATCAGCGTCAGAGAGTCCCTGAGACTCCCCGCGCCGCTTCTGGCAAGGATATCCAGTGCTTCTTTTTCATAGCTGATACCCTCTTTGTTGAGGATGTACTCCAGATGGCTCAGTACTAACTTTTGTGGGATCTTTTTAAATCTGAAGTGCTGTGTTCTGGAGAGGATTGTAGCAGGTAGTTTGAGCGGATCGGTAGTAGCAAGGATAAATTTGACAAAATCAGGTGGCTCCTCCAGCGTTTTGAGCAGGGCATTAAATGCCTGCGTGGTCAGCATATGTACTTCATCGATAATGAAGATTTTGTATCGTCCAATGCCGGGTTTATATTTGGTATGTTCGATAAGTTCTTTGATGTCATCGATACCACGGTTAGAGGCGGCATCCATCTCGATGATATCCATGTGTCTGCTCTCGTTTGCCATCGTGCAGTTGCTACAGTGGTTGCAGGGGTGAGAGGAGGCTCCCTCCTCACAAAGCAGTGCCTTGGCAAAGATGCGTGCTGTGGAGGTTTTGCCGCTTCCTCTCAGTCCTGAGAAGAGGTAGGCATGAGAGAGTCTATCGCCATCAAGTGCCAGAGAGAGGGTTTGGGATACCGTCTCCTGCCCTACCAGGTCATCAAAGGTGGAGGGACGGTACTTTCTGGCTAATGCGAGTGACAAGTGAACTCCTTACAGTCTGTGTTTTGGCTACAATTGTAGTAAAATTTTACTTTTGATTGGTATAATTTGGGAAACGATCGAAAAATGATTGCAGGAAGGCTTCAGTATGAAAATGGATAACACAAGAGAGAGTCGCAATGTAGACGACAGGAGATCTTCTTCTGGTGGAGGAGGGCGAGGTATGCCTTCTATGGGCATGATCATGATGATCTGGCCTTTGTTGAAGCCCCTGCTTAGAACAAAATTTGGATGGGTGATTATCGGATTGGGGGTATTTGCCTGGTTTTCTGGCTTCAACCCTCTTTCCCTGGTAGGAATGGGTGGATCAAGTACAGCGGTGGTGGACAAGGCAAAAGACGACAAAGAGGCGACCTTTATCAAAAAAGTACTGGCAAGCACCGAAGATGTGTGGAAACAGCAGCTTCCAAAATACGGCATGAAGTATCAGGAGCCAGAGATGGTACTTTACCGAAACGGCACCAGAAGTGGCTGTGGGGCAGCACGCTCGCAAATGGGACCTTTTTACTGTCCTGCAGACCGCAAAGTCTATCTGGATCTTGGTTTCTTTGATGAGCTTGCCAAGCGACATAATGCTCCGGGTGATTTTGCTCAAGCCTATGTCTTGGCACATGAAATAGGGCACCATATCCAAAATATGCAAGGCACACTCTCCAAAGTACAGCGCGCCAAGCAGCAGTGGCGTAGCGAAGCCAAGCAGAATGCACTGCAGGTACGGGTCGAGCTTCAGGCGGACTGTTATGCCGGTGTCTGGGCGCACCACGCACAAAAGGAGTTTGGTATCTTAGAGGAAGGTGATATCGCCGAAGCACTCAATGCCGCGAGCTCTATCGGAGATGACAAGCTGCAAAAAGAGGCTACAGGGTATGTACGACCGGACGGCTTTACGCATGGTAGCTCCAGACAGCGCAGGGAGTGGTTTACCAAAGGTCTTGCAACGGGTGATTTGAGGCAGTGTGATACATTCCAGTAGCCAAAGCAAGAAGATTGTTGTTACCGTTTCATCAGAAACTACGCTTTCTGATGCCATATGTAAGGCGTTGGGTCCTCAAAACAGGTGTAAGGAGAGTGGTCTGCACCAGACAGTAAACGCCTCCCTCAGCCAAGAAAACATCGACCTGTATCGTGGAGAATCTGCCTATATCGCTGCCGAGTGGAGAAGCCAAATAGGGGTGATGCTTGGTTAGGTATTACTGATTCCATATCTCCCAATAGGGGATGAACATATGGTCATGGACGCAGTGCTGTCTTTGACCGCTTTGAGCGGGTTACCATTGACGAGCGAGCTGTCAGCATGGACGGTGATCTTGACTGTACCGTTGGAGTACTTGTCCACCAGCTTGGCGAAGTTCTCCTCTCCTTTAATGTGGAAAATGTTAGCGCTATACTTGGCATTGAGGTCCAGCTTGGTCACATTACCTGCGAACAGCGTAGCAGTAGCGATCGAGGCTACGAGTAGTCGCTACATCATGGTTTTTCCTTTTGTGAAATGATGTGGGGGTATTATGCCATGGGGTGGCGAGATTCTATCTACCTTTGTGACTTCCGCATGTTCAACAACATGCTAGCTATTTAGGAGTTTAGCTTTTTCACGTTGAAATTCTTCTTCCGTGAGAATACCGGATTTGTGGAGCTCTGCCAACTTAGAAAGTTCGTCCATTCTACTTGATGACTCGCCGGTTGTTGCACTTTTCGCTTTCGAGAATAACTTCATTATTTGTTTGTGCATATCATCGGCGTCATTTATTTTCTTTTTTGAGAAAGTACTAAGAACTACAGTGTTTTGATCCTGCATGCTTTGTTCAGAAGAGCCCAGTATGCCTACCTTCGCGTTCACGTCTTTCGTTCCGTGAACGAGAACCTTTATATACCCGTTTGACCAAAGTGATGGTTTTTTATATTCGATTCCGGAGATATCCTTCAAGTAGAACCGCCTATTTCCCGATGCCCCGCCTTGAGTAAGAAAGCCGCCTACTGTCTTTCGAGATATCTCAAGGTATGTATCATGAAGAATTATTAGACCATTCTGTCCTTTCAGCTTCCGTACTATGCTCATTACTCGTCGCCTCCAATCGTTTCAGAGCAAACATAACTCTTTATTTAAGGAACATTATAGCACTTTTTACCCACAATTCCCAACTGGTTCCATATCGAGAAATAGGTGGTGTGTAGATGGAAAATATCATTTCTCCTACTGGAATAAGCGGAGAGGCTTCTTCTACCAAGCAGCCATGTGATAATTGTCCCGTATCTTTTTGTCTCGACTCAGCAACACACTGTCATTGCAGATAGCATTTGCCGCAATGAGCCTATCAAAAGGGTCTCGTGTCCAGTGGTGTTTGGTGGATTCTTTGGCTACTGTAGCAAAAGAGAGGTTGCATACTTTCAAATCAATACTTTGGGACAAGGAGGATAGTATCTCCTCATGTTTGTACCTGAGTCGTCCTATCTCATAGAGAAACTCTAGCTCCAAGACTACCATAGGAGAGATAAGAAGCGCACTCTCTTCGATCATCTCTTGTACTTTGTTTGAGAGTTTGTCAATCTCTCCACTAAAGAGCCAAACGACCACATGCGTATCTAAATAGACGGTTTCCACTCACTGCTCCAATCCATGCTGATAAAATCATCGCTATCTCCTACCACAGCATCTTTGTGGGCAGTCAGTCTGTCTAGTTTTTTCTTTTTTTTAGGAGGAATTACTTTGAATATATGACCGTTTCTGTTGATCTCCAGGACCTTTCCTGTATCAAGAAGCATATCCAAAAGATTGAAAAGGTCTTTTCTGAAATCGGTTGGTGTTATAGTCATTTTTTACTCCTTTTGAATGGGTGTTTCATGCATTATAGCTAAAATGATGTACACTGTCAAATCTTTGGTGTACATCATTTTCTTTTATGCAAAATTGATAAAATCATAGGCTAGTAGCAAAACCTCATTTCTCATTTCTAATAAATTCGCTATAATCCTTCCAATTTAATATATCATACAATAAGTGAGTATCTATGAGTTACCATCCAAAAGAGATTGAAGCCAAATGGCAAAAAAATTGGGAAGAGGAGCAGGCATTTGAGCCTTCTGATTCTCTTGAGCAGAAGAAAAAATATATCCTCAGTATGTTTCCTTATCCCAGTGGCCGTATCCATATGGGGCATGTGCGCAACTATGCGATTGGGGATGCAATGGCACGCTACTACCGCAAACAAGACTACAATGTCCTGCATCCTATCGGCTGGGATGCCTTCGGGATGCCTGCGGAGAATGCAGCGATCAAATATAAGCAGCACCCCAAGAAGTGGACCTATGAAAATATTGACTATATGCGCAAAGAGCTCTCTGCCTTGGGACTCTCTTTTTCTAAGAGCCGTGAGTTTGCGACCTGTGATCCGCTCTATACACGCTGGGAGCAGGCGTTTATCATCCGTATGTATGAAGAGGGTCTGCTCTATCGTGAATCTACGACAGTCAACTGGTGCGAGTCTTGCCATACAGTGCTTGCCAATGAGCAGGTAGAAGAGGGGTGCTGCTGGCGCTGTGACAATGAAGTGCAGCTCAAGGAGATGCCGGGCTATTACCTGGACATACTCAAATATGCAGAAGAGCTTCTGGAAGATCTGGAGCCGCTGGAGGGCAAGTGGCCTGCTCAGGTACTGACTATGCAGCGCAACTGGATAGGCAAGTCACAAGGATTGGCATTCTCCTTTGCACTCTCTGAAGATTCCAGAGCGAAGCTGGATGGCGCGTTTGAGGGCTTTGATGTCTTTACCACAAGACCAGATACGATCTATGGTGTGAGCTATACTGCATTGGCTGCGGAGCATCCTATCGTCAAATCATTATTGAATCGTGGTCAGCTTGAAGAGGAGATTGCAGAGAAGATCAAAGCTATTGCCAATATGTCTGAGCGTGAGCGGGCACAAGCGGACAAAGAGGGGTATCCTCTGGGTATCACAGTATTGCATCCGCTTACGGGTGAAGAGATTCCGGTCTGGACAGCCAACTTTGTGCTTGCTTCCTATGGAGGAGGTGCGGTGATGGCAGTACCAGCACATGATGAGCGGGATTTTGAGTTTGCTGCCAAGTATGACTTGCCCATCAAGAGAGTGATCAGTGGTGGAGAGCTTCCCTATACGCTGGAGGGCGCCCTTGAAAACTCCGACAGCTTTACCGGTATGGCAAACAGTGAGGCCAAAGTTAAGATCATGGCACTGTTTGAAGAGAAAAATCTGGGCGAAAGTACCACCAACTATAAACTACGCAACTGGGGTGTGAGTCGTCAGCGTTACTGGGGCGCACCGATTCCTTTTGTGCATTGTGAAAGCTGTGGTCTGGTAGCAGAAAAGACAGAGAATCTTCCGATTACCCTACCGGATGATGTAGAGATCACAGGGGAGGGCAATCCACTCGAGAGCCATCCGACATGGAAGCACTGTGCTTGCCCCAAATGTGGCAAAGAGGCGATCCGTGAAACCGATACGCTGGATACCTTTGTGCAGTCGAGTTGGTATCAGTTTCGCTATGCCACCAACCCAAAGCAGTGGGATGAGGTAGGTATCGATAAGGAAAGCGCCAATTATTGGCTGGGAGTGGATCAGTATATCGGCGGGATAGAGCATGCGATCCTGCATCTGCTGTATGCCCGGTTTTTCACCAAGGTGCTGCGAGATTTGGGTTATCATGATATTGACGAGCCTTTCAGCCAACTGCTGACGCAGGGGATGGTCCTGATGGATGGTGCCAAGATGAGCAAATCCAAAGGCAACACCGTCGATCCTGATGCGTTGATAGAGAAGTATGGTGCTGATACCGCCAGACTCTTTACACTATTTGCTGCACCACCACAGAAAGAGCTGGAATGGAACGACTCTGCCGTGGATGGTGCCTTCAGGTTCATCCGTAAACTCTATGATCGACACAACAGGGTCACAGAGGGTACGCTGCCAAAAATTGACCAGAAAAGTTTGAGCAAAGAGGAAAAGGTAGCACGGATCAAGGTCTACGAAGCGCTGCAAAAATCTACAGATGTCTACGAGCGCACCTTTGCCTTCAATACGCTTATTGCTGCCTGTATGGAGGCACTCAATGCACTGGATAAGCAGGAGAATGGGGCAGTATGGACGGAAGGAATGTATATCATGCTCAATCTTCTGGAACCCATCATTCCCCATGTGGCAACAGAGCTGAGTGAGAGCCTATTTGGCAGAGAGAATCTGCGTGCTGTACTGGAGGTCAAAGAGGAGGTCTTTGTGCAGGAGAGTATCCTCTACGTGGTCATGATCGGAGGGAAAAAGCGTACTGAGATACAGATGTCTCCCTCTGCTTCCCAAGAAGAGATCCTCGCCTCAGCCAAAGAAGCAGGGGCTAAGTGGCTGGAGGGAATGCAGATCGTCAAAGAGATCATTGTACCCAACAAACTGGTCAATCTGGCTGTGAAGCCTGCATAGTATACAAATCTAAAGAGAGGAGAGAGAGTGGGACTACATAATAAAAGTAAGCTAGGAAGGAATAGATTAAAACTATTCACTATTCACTATTCACTATTCACTCTAGCAGTTTTACTGCTGGTCTCCTGTGGCTATAAACCAGTCTCACACTATACCCGCCAGCTCTTTTCGGAGCCCTTTTATCTGGAAGTCTCCCTCTCCCAAAAAGACCCTGACAGTGGCGTATTTCTCACTGATGCGATGCGTGAAGCGGTTCGCTATCGCCTAAGAGGTCAACTGAGCGAAGATCCTCGCTCAGTAGCACACCTGAAAGTCTCTTATCGGGTCGTCTCTTTTGATGCGTTGGGGTATGACCCGCATGGGTATGTGGAGCGGTATCGGGTCAATTTGGAGACACGATTTGATCTCTTGTCGAAACAAAAACATATCATACGAACTATTCATACGACCCAAGAGGCGGATGTAACCCCTAGTGCATTGCACTCCTCCAAGGCCAAAAGAGAAGCGATCAAAGCCTGTGCCGTCAAAGCGGTAGATCAGTTTATCGCCTTTGTGGCTAGCCATGAGGTACACCAGTAGCGTGATGCAGCTTTTAGATTTTTTGCAGCAGAAACCACTCTACTATAAAGAGATTGACCATGAGCGCGTGCACCATGCCTATCAGAAAATAAAGCCACAGATCAGACGACCACAGACGGTACATATCGTCGGTACCAACGGTAAAGGCTCTACAGGGAGAATGATCGCCCATCTTGCCTGGAAATCAGGCAAGCGTGTCGGACATTTCTCCTCCCCACATATCCTCATATTCAATGAACGCATCTGGCTCAATGGGGCTGACAGTACGGATACGATACTCGAAGAGGCACATCAGCGTCTTTTTACACTGCTTGGCAGTGAGATAGGTGAAGCACTCAGCTATTTTGAATATACCACACTATTGGCATTTGTGGTCTTTGAGCACTGTGATCTGATGGTGCTGGAAGCTGGGCTTGGCGGAGAGTTTGATGCGACCAATGTCTGCGAAAAAGAGCTCTCTGTCATCACCCCCATAGGGATAGACCATCAGACATTTCTGGGAGAGACGATCGAAGAGATTGCAGCGACGAAAATACGCAGTATACAAAAGCAGGTATTGTTAGCACCACAACCCTACGATGAGGTGGTTGAGGTGGCGAGAGAGATTGCCAATAATGTAGGGGCAGACCTATGTGTCTGCCCACGGGTCAACACACGGGTTGACCCCTACGGTGTAATAAAAATTGCCGAAGCCAAGGGTTGGCCAGACTATCTTGCAGAGAATGCAACGGTAGCGATGCAGGCGCTGGATATGCTACAGATAGATTATGACATCAATGATTTGAATGACTTAGAACTTTTCGGAAGATTCTATCCACTGACCCCACATATCCGCATTGATGTAGGGCACAATCCTCTAGCCGCTAAGGCAATCGTAGATGCCATGGAGTCAGAGACAGTGCTGATCTATAACTCATTGGATGACAAAGACTATGAGGCAGTACTGCGTATACTTAAACCCAAAGTCAAACGGGTGGAAATCCTCTCTATCGAGTCTCAAAGAGCTACGATACAAGAAGAGATAGAGAACGCTTTGGAAAAAGTAGGGTTGCCATACAGTTATTTTGAAAACAAGATAGATCAAAAGGAAAACTATGTGGTATTTGGTTCATTTTATGTGGTTGAGGCATTTTTAAAGAGGGTTGATGTATCAAAGTAATGTGTATGAGTATCTGGAGGGGTTAGCCCTTCGACAGGCTCAGGGAACGATGGTTAAGTCTGGTGAGGACACACTGTTAATCTGTAAAGATGACAAAGAGGCAATTCAGATCAGAGATATTGCACGATTTCTGGGGTATCATCCTTTTGTGCTGCCTGATATCCGGGTCTCTCCGGGGGATGATATGCGTCCCTATGGAGAGGAGCTAAAGCAACTCTTTTCACAGCTTGGGAGTTACCATGCCTGCCACGAAAAAAAGCTCCTGGTTTCACCTTTACGCTCTCTGCTTTTTCCTTTGCCCAAAGCCCACTGCTTCCAGACCCATGAGATCGCTTTTGCTGATACACTTTCCTTGCAGGTGCTCAAAGAGAAGCTGTATCATTGGGGGTACCATTTTGTCGATATCGCTTCAGCACAGGGAGAGGTTTCTTTCCGTGGAGACATCGCCGACATCTATCCTGTAGGTGCCGCACACCCCTACCGTATTTCACTGTTCGATGAAGAAGTAGAGGCAATTCATGCCTATGTACCGGAGACACAAAAACGCCTGCCAGAAGAGCTGGAGACTCTGTTGGTGACACCCTCTTTTTTGGCATTGGAGAAAGAGGAGCATACGGCACTCAGAGAGCGGGTAGAGTCCAGCAGCTATGATGCCTTTGTTAAGGACATAGATGCACTGGGACTCTGGCATCTCAGAGAGTTGGCAGAGAGCGCCTTTATTCAGTTTGATGCAGTGTGCAGCAGTAGTTTGGAGGAGGAGCTGGAGGAGATATACAGCCTGGGCAGACCGCTGCTTGGCAGAGGAGCATTCCCGACTGAGGTGATTGCTGAGGCGACCCGGTATCGTGATCTGGAAGTGCTTGATCCCAATAAGCTTTTGGAAGCCCATAAAGAGAAACAGATCACGATCATTGCCCAAAATGAAAGTATTGTCCGTGGCTCACAGCTAAGTTCATTTGAGAACCTTACTTTTGTGTACCAAGAGGGGATTCTCAATCTAATGAGTAGTGAGCGGCTCATTCTCTCTCTGAATAAGCCAATCAAGCGCAAACGGGTCAAAAAAGCTTCGATCATGCTGGATGCACTCAAGCCTGGGGATTTTGTGGTGCATGAAAACCATGGGGTAGGGATATTCAAAGGGATTGAAAAGCGAGAGATACTGGGGGCTATGAGTGAGTTTGTGGTGATCCATTATCAGAATGAGGATGCTCTGCTGATCCCTGTCTCCAATCTGGAGACGATTGACCGCTATGTTGCTGAGGGCGGTGCATTGCCGGTACTCGATCGCATGGGAAAAGCCAGTTTCAAAAAGCTCAAAGCCAAAGTCAGAGAGAAACTCTTTGCTATTGCTTCGCAGATCATCAACCTCTCTGCGCAACGACACCTCAAAAAAGGTATTGTATTGAAGATACCAGAGGAGCATGCAATCTTCATGGCTGAAGCAGGCTTTGTCCATACAGAAGACCAAGAGCGAGCCATCAGTGCGATGCTGGCAGATATCTCTTCCGGAAGGATGATGGATCGGCTACTCTCAGCAGATGTGGGATTTGGTAAGACAGAAGTGGCGATGAATGGAATGTTCGTAGCAGCCAAAAATGGCTATCAGTCTATGATGATTGCACCTACGACACTGCTCAGTGCCCAGCACTACAAGAGCCTCAAAGAGCGTTTTTATGGCCATGGTATACGGATTGCCAAGCTGGACAGATATGTCACCGCTAAAGAGAAGTCTACGGTACTCTCCGGACTGCGGGAGGGGACGATCGATGTGGTGGTGGGTACCCATGCACTGCTCAAGGCAAAGTTTAAAAATCTGGCACTGGTGGTGATTGACGAGGAGCATAAGTTTGGTGTCAAGCAGAAGGAGGCACTCAAGGAGATTTCCGTGGATGTGCACCTGCTCTCCATGTCTGCCACCCCCATCCCCCGCAGTCTCAATCTGGCACTCTCTGAGATCAAAAGTTTCTCTGAGATACTGACGCCACCCACGCAGAGACAAGGGGTGCGCACCTTTGTCAAGGGCTATGACGAGAGTGTGGTCAAAGAGGCGATCTTGAGAGAACGGCGGCGTGGCGGGCAGATCTTTTATGTCTTTAACTCTATTGCCGGCATTGAGAGCAAGCGCAAAGAACTGCTGGAGATTCTGCCTGACCTGCGCATGACAGTGCTGCACTCCAAGATCTCCGCAGCAGAGACAGAAGAGGAGATGATGAAGTTTGAGGATGGGGAGTATGATCTGCTGCTTTCAACCTCTATTGTCGAATCAGGTATCCATATGCCCCATGCCAACACGATGATCGTAGAGGGTGCAGACCATTTTGGGATTGCCGATTTGCACCAGCTCAGAGGGCGTGTTGGGCGAGGCAGCAAGGAGGGGTACTGCTATTTTGTGGTGGCAGACAAGGAGCATCTTACCGACAATGCCAAACGCCGTCTTCTGGCACTGGAGTCTCATTCTGAGCTTGGCAGTGGTGCCGTGCTTGCCTTTAATGACCTGCAGATCAGGGGTGGCGGCAATATCATTGGAGAGGCACAGTCAGGCCATATCAAGCAGATAGGTTACTCCCTCTATCTAAGAATGCTCGAAGATGCGATCCGAGAGCTCAGCGGCAAAGACAAAGAGGTCGCGCAGCAGATCGATATGAAACTCTCCGTGGATGCCTATCTCAATGAAGAGCTGATCGAAGAGGACAGGCTTAGGCTGGAGCTTTACCGTCGTTTTTCACTCTGCGAGAGTGCTGGAGAGGTCTATGGGATCGAAGAGGAGATTGCTGACCGGTTTGGCACGCTGGACACGATTACCCGGCAGTTTATTGATGTGATTGTGATGAAAGTGCTGGCGAGACAACAGGGGATATCCAAGGTCTCCTCTTATGGAGAGAAGGTGTTTATCGAATTCCTTGATGCTCATAGAGAAAGAGAAGTGCTTAAGTCGCCGAGTAAGGATGATGATGATATAATTGCTACAGCCATGACATATTTAAAATCGGGAAACCGTACTACATAGGAGGAGAGATGTTTGCATTTTTGGAGTCGGAGATTCTCAAGGGCAAGCATTTTCCTCCAGGCAGCCGTGACCGACTGAGAGCTACGCTGGTCAATCTATTTATTCTGGCAGGCTCCTTTGTGATTCTGCTGTATGCCTATGAAAATCTGGTGCAGGGGTATTATGGTATCTTGGCAGTGGAGATGGGCATGGTGGTGGTCATGGTGATCGGCTATCTGGTCTTTCCCTACTATACCAATATCGAGCAGATCTCCTATATGATTCTGGGATCTTTGACTTTTCTGCTGGCGATCTCGCTGGTGTTACCAGACAAGGATCCGGAGCTTTCTATCTTTTGGCTTGCTTCACTTCCTATCTTTGTCTTTTATTTTCTGGGTGTGAAGAAGGGGATTGTCTGGAATGCCTATATGTTCATTATCCTGCTGATCGTGCCACTGGTCTCTTATGTGGCACAGGTGAAGTTTGTCTATGGTTGGGAGCTGCTCTCTCAGATCGTGCTGGGATTTTTGGTAGTCTCCTATATGCTGTATATCATTGAAAAAGAGCGAAGTTCTTATGAAGAGAAACTACATGTCGCATTAGAGGAGAACAAGATGCTCTTCAAAGAGGTGCATCACCGCACCAAAAACAATATGCAAGTGATTATGGGGTTGCTGGAGTCTCAGTCATTCAAAATCGATGACCCCAGATACAAAAAGATGTTTGAAACACATATTGACCGCCTCAAAGCGATGAGTCTGATGCATAAAAACCTCTACTCTGATCAGAGCTTTGAGCAGGTAGATATCAAAAAATACCTCGAGGAGGTCGTACATAGTCTACAGCTCTATTCTGCACACTATATTCGCACAGAGATTGACCCGTTGATGCTTGATATGAAAACAGCGATGAATATAGGACTGATTGTTAATGAAGCAGTAACTAATGCCATAGAGCATGCATTTAGTGATAAAGTAGGTGAGGTTATGGTTTCTCTGAGACATATTGGAAACAGAGGAGCACTAATGATCAAAGACAATGGAAAAGGTTTTGATACGGATAAGAGCTATCGTTCTCTGGGGGTGACGCTGATCAAGGATCTCAGCACGACCCTACCTCATGGAACTATAAAAATGAATGGTAAAAGCGGTACAACAGTACAACTCTATTTTGATCTAAAGGAGTATCAAGATGACCCTACCTAAACGCATAGTGATCGTGGAGGATGAGGCGATCACGCAACGATTTCTTCAAGATATATTTTCTCAGTACGATACACAAGTCGTGGGATGTTTTGACAATGCAGCGGATCTTATAGCGCAGATCA
>JALWVW010000010.1 GCA_027079365.1 Campylobacteraceae bacterium
AGGCAGCATAGGCGGGTGGGTACTATTTGTACTGACACTGAGAGAAGTGGGGTTTTCCCATATCACCAAACCTCTGTTTTCCAAGCACATACTGCTGCTACTTTTAGGATGGGTGGCATTGGGGTTGTTTTCCTACTATGGATGCGCGGAGCTAATGGCGATAATCAGGAGATAAAAAGAAGTAAGTCCTTGCATGCTTAAAAGAACGCTAAAAACCCAGTCCGCTAGGAAAAAGCATAAAAATTTATCTCTCCTGTCTGTCCACTGTTGGCAGCCCTGAAGTAGAGCTCTATCAGCCTGAAGATCACCTCTTTGGCTTCATAATTTGTGGATCCGATCTCCACCTCGGAAACATAGACCTCGTTTGCCTGCAGCTCTTCAAGCGAACGGTACAGCCTCTGGGCAAAATGATATCCTTCGTCTACCCGCGTATCTTGACAGATCATTGCATAGATATTGTGTGCCTCGTCTACCTTATAAAGGATATCTGTATCGCGCTTTTTCTCCTGCAAGAAAGCATCCATATCAATATCACTGGCGGAGATCAACATTAATACCAGTGCGCGCTGATTCTCCCTGCGCATTAGATAGAAAAGAAGTTCTAAAGGCTTTTCGACTTTATCGACAATAGTAAGCGCCAGATCAATACTCATTTCATCAAAACAGAGGTTTCTTATCCCCTTGCGTCTCTCTTGCTTCTCCATTCCTGCTCCATTATTTTCTAGATACACTCTGCCTTTCACAGCAAAGAGGCAAAGAGGATTTCCCCACTTTTTTGTATTGTACCTTATTTTCGATTAGGAAAATTGTATCCCTGCCCTAAATCTATATGGATCGCCCATTTTAGGATATAATAACAGAACAAATACAGTACTGAGAAGCTATCAGTGCCCAAAAGGTGTATGTCTATGAAGTTCCACTATATATTATTGATACCCTTTGTTTTGGCTGGGTGCGGAGGTGCATCTACACAAGCACAGCATAACAAAAAAGCTATTCCAATCTACAATCAGGCCTATCAGGAAAATGGCATGCCCGATACCATCATGGAGATTCTGCAAGAAGCGCGCCATGCTTATGTCCTGGTCGATCCTTTTGAGGAAAATGTTACCGTACATATTGCCAATATTCGCGCCAATGATAATGAAGTAGCTGGCTACATCTCTGCTGGAACAGGTGAAAATTGGCGTGCTGATTTCGATAAACTCAAACCTTATCTCACTACCGAGAAATGGCAAGAGTGGCCTGGTGAATTTTTTGTCAGCGAAGTCGAGACAGGCATCCTGCCTGTCATGAAAAAACGCATCGACAAGATGGCAAACTGGGGTCTGGACTGGGTGGAGTTTGACAACATGGACTGGCTGGACAAAGAGAGTAAAGAAAAATACGGACTCAATGCAAGTGTCAAAGCAGCCAAATCCTACATCAACACTTTATGTGATTACGCTCATACCAAAGGTATACGATGTATGGCAAAAAATACCGTAGAGGGATTTGAGACTTTTGACGGCGTGCTGTATGAATCTTATGACACTGACAAAAACTGGTGGGATCATGCAGGCATGCAAAGTTTCTTAAGAGCCGGGAAACTAGTGATTGTCAACCACTATCACGAGTCAGACTGTGATGCCGTGTATACCGAATACAGAACATACTATCATAGCAACACGATCTCATTTATCTGTGAAGACACGGCACAACATAAGTATCGACACTATAATCAAAAATAAAGTCTCTCATTTCATATTTTTAGTTTCTAGGCTATAATAACGCTTATCAACCCCCAAGGAAACAATACATGGTCATCTATGACAGTGCCAAAAAAACAAAAGTACCCTTCGAGCCCATCCGACAAGGAGAGGCCACCATCTATGTCTGTGGGCCTACGGTCTATGATGATGCCCATCTTGGGCATGCCAGGTCTGCTTTGAGCTTTGATCTGCTGGTACGGACGCTGCGTGTATTGGAGTACCAAGTCACCCTTGCCAAAAACTTCACCGATGTCGATGACAAAATCATCAAAAAGATGGCAGAGACTGGCAAGAGCCTTGAGGAGATCACCAGCCACTATATCGCTGTCTATCTGGATGAAATGGGGCAGCTTGGCGTACAGCGCGCAGATATCGAGCCTAAAGCTACCGAAACTATCTCCGAGATGACTGGCATGATACAGCACCTAATAGACCAGGGCTATGCCTATCGCATCTCAAGCGGTGATGTCTATTTCGACACCTCAAAAGACAGCCGTTACGGTGACATCTCCCACAAGGTCACCAAGGATGTAGACAATCAGAGCCGCATCTCCCA
The DNA here is from genome assembly GCA_027079365.1 of Campylobacteraceae bacterium. Taxonomy (GTDB): domain Bacteria; phylum Campylobacterota; class Campylobacteria; order Campylobacterales; family Sulfurovaceae; genus JAAXPZ01. Next base: position 2,308 of record JALWVW010000010.1, read on the forward strand.
TACTGGAGAGAAGAAGAATCCCAAAGACTTCGCCATGTGGAAAGCCTGTGCAGAGGGAGAAAGTGTCTGCTTCCCTTCTGCTTTCTCCTCCGGTCGCCCCGGCTGGCATATCGAGTGCTCTGCAATGATCGAGAAGTATTTTGAAGGAGACGACAACTACCAGATTGATATCCACGGTGGTGGCGCAGACCTGCTCTTCCCTCACCATGAAAATGAAGCAGCACAGAGCCGCTGTGCCACAGGAAAAGAGCTTGCCAAATACTGGATGCACAATGGCTTTGTACAGATAGATGGAGAGAAGATGTCTAAGAGTCTGGGCAACAGCTTCTTCCTCAAAGATGCGCTCAAAGCCTATG
>JALWVW010000011.1 GCA_027079365.1 Campylobacteraceae bacterium
ATGAGATTCTCAGTGTAACCCCAGTCTCTGTTTTTGAACCCATCCCATTCTATACGAAGAGGATCGGGGTTTCTGTAAGTGACAGAATCAGCCCCTGAGCGTGCACGATTATAGACTTTGCTTGGGTCTTTCAGGTAGTGACCTATCTGCTCTCCCCACCCTTCTAGTTTGCGGTTAGAGCCATAGGGGTCATTGTAGTTGCCACTTAGGTAATTTCCGGCATGTACCGTGGAAGAACCTAGGATAAAGATGCGTTTTTGTGGAGCAGATGGCTCTTTCTGATCTACTGTTGTCCCACAGCCTGCTACAATCAATACCCACAGTACACCTAGTAATGGTCGTTTAAAAATATTTTTCATTTTCCTCTCCTTTTAGCGGATAAGGGAAATGATATCACAGAATAGTGTCTTAATAGTTACCTTAAACTTAGTATTTGCTGAATCGCTTCAATCAGTGCTTCTTTTTCCAGCTTTCGTATCTTTTGGGTGTACGCTTCTAACGACAACCCCTGCTTGGCGATCTCACTCTGGAGTATGATTTCTCCTCCATCCAGTTCCGAACTGACCCAGTGCACCGTGACACCACCCTCATCAAAAGTGTCTGTGTAGCTTTTTTCAATAGCATGAAGTCCCTTGTGCCTGGGAAGAAGAGAGGGATGGAGATTGATTGCTGCTATCTGTTCAGTAAATACTGGTGTAAGAATACGCATAAACCCTGCCAATACTGTCAAATCTGGTTGACATTTTTGTAAATAGTTGACAACTGATTTGTCATAGGTTTCTCTGCTATCAAACCGTTTTGAATCAATGACTACAAGGGGAATATCATATTTTTTGGCTATATCTATTCCTGCAGCGCAAGGATTATTTGTCAATGCCAAGACAACTTCCAGTTTACTGCCATGCAGTCTCTCTAAAATTTCGCGTAAGTTGCTACCCTTTCCGCTAAAAAGTATCGCGATCCGCTTCACAGTGACTCAAGCTGTACGATCTGTGCAATCAGGTCTTCTGGAAGCAGTGCATAAGAGGCGCCGCTGTAGCGCTGGGCAGCAGCGGTCAGTGCCAGTGATCCTTGAATTGCTGCATCGATCCCAGAATAGCCCTGTGCCAGCAGTGCCACGATCAGGCCACTGAGTACATCCCCACTGCCCCCTTTGCTTAGTTTGGCTGACCCGAAAGGATTAATGTGCACCTTTTCCTCCTGCACGATCAACATAGTGGCACCCTTGAGCAAAAGTGTCACATGGGGATAGCGGGCGCTAAAGGCTCTGACCATACCGAAGCGATCCGCCTGCACTTGTGCTGTCGTGACCTTCTCTCCCATCGTTGCTTCCCATAGCGCAGTAAACTCTTTAGGGTGTGGTGTCAGTATAATCTCTCTCTCCTTCTGCTCCAAAATACCCAACAGATCCTGATGATAAAAACTGTCTGCATCCAGCACTATAGGCAGACGACTCTCCACCACTCTCCTGGCAAGAAAAGCACTGTCCAGATAGCCGCCAAGCCCCATGCCTATTGCCATCGCCGTAGCAGTAGGAGGTAGATCAGAAGTATGCATCAGGTAGGCAGGAGAAGTGATATTTTCATGAGAGATCAGCGTGGTCAATCCGGCACCAAACCTAGATGCAGCCATCCCTGCAATGATCCCTGCTCCCTCCTTCTCTCCGCAAAAGACCGCCGCATGCCCAAAGCTTCCCTTGTGTGTCACCTGTGAAAAGTCACGGCTGGGAAGTGCCATATCTTCACGATCAAGCAGATAACTCGATACTGGCATATCTTTGGTGTAGTAGTTGTAGCGCAGTCCCAGATCCACACGCACAATCTCTCCTACAGTATCTTTGACGGCATCACTATAGAGCGACTCTTTGCGTGCCCCCATCGTGATTGTCACATCCGCAGCAAATGCCTCTGTGGCAATCTGCCCGCTCTCATCAATACCTGTAGGAATATCACAAGCCAGCTTGAAACCATTGAGATTATTCATACTCTCGACGATCTCCTGCGAAAGCGCATCCAGAGGACGAGACAATCCGGCACCAAAGAGCGCATCCACAATAATATCTGCCTCGCCAATACCCTCTACAATCTCCACATAGTCCAGCTTCTGTACCCTTTCCAACTGCAACTTCGCCATCACCGTACTGATACCAAAAGGAATATACAGTTTCACACTGGGAAAGGCAAACTGCATCAGGCGTGCCAGTGCGATCCCATCTGCACCATTGTTGCCAGGGCCTGCCACAATAAGAATAGAGTTTGCCTCTTTGAGATGGTGTCTTATATAGCTCTCCATCCCCTCTGCCGCATGCTCCATCAAAATATCCTCTGTCAAGCCATACACCTCACAGCAACGCCTATCCATCTCATAACAGTTTCGAAATACTTTTCTCACGGTTGACCTCCTACCAATAAAACTCCTGAAAAATAGATACTCTGCTGATCATGTATCATCCTTCTACCCAACTTCGTCAATACCAATTTTACCCTAAGGTTGCCGATATCTTTCTGTAAGACCATCTCTTCTCTGTCTACTTTTACCGATGCCTCTCCATATTTGGCAACAAGTCTGGCAAGCCGTGCTTTCAAATCAAAGACAATCTTCTCCTGCTCTCCTGCTATGATCAGCTTAGATGCACGGGTATAGGTCAAGGAGATTTTTGGCTTTTCATAGTACCAGTGAAGGTCATGGGACTTCCCCTTCCTGCCAACTATCTCATAGCCATAGGTATGCATTCTCACTATATATGCATAGTCTCTGACGTCCAGCATCATCTTGATATTTCCTTCCAATACCTCGGTTGTACTGAATGCTATGGACAGATCTTTTCCATTTTGACCCTTCTGGTACTCCCAGCGACTAACAAGCCTAAAGCCCAATGCCTCCGCAATATATTCTGGTAAATAGTGTGGCTTGGTACGGATCGTACCTGCCTTGGTGTTGTCTTTTTTACTCCTCTTTTCCGCCTCTCTTTTGACTTTCAGCAGAAGATAAGACTTCGTTATCTTGGGGAATACCTTCTTCAGACTCACCCCTCGGTAGCGTCTGTGTAGATAGCGTATCCCATCAGATACCTCATATCTGAGCTTTAAGGGTGCTTTAGAGGCAGGATGATATTTTTTGATTGCCTCGACATTCTCTTTGATCCTGATCTCTTGTGCTGTTCTGCTGACCGCATAGGCACTCAGGGGACCAAACTGGGTAAGGGCGATCAGCATACTCAGCGAGATAAATATCCACTTGATTCTTGCCTTGGAAAAGAGAAGAAAATAGAGAGAGACCATTGCCAGCCATACTCCCAACACAAATACCATATACCGGCTCTCTGTCCATGAATAGGCTGCTATCCGCATCCCTATCGCTATAAAAAGCATCACCGTCTGAAGCAGCACCGCCAGCCATATCCCTCTACGCCATCCCCTATTGGTTCCTTTGGCAAAATGTGTCCAGAACAGATAGGTTAATATCGCAACCACCGAAAAAGCCACAATCAGCCATGCCAATATCCCTTTGGGCCAATCTTGCACCACGAGCAGCTTCAGCGTATAGGCATACAAAATAACAAAATAAAGCACACTCAATGGTGTTAAGAGCCATTTCGTAAAGAACTTCTCTACTTTGGGCGGCGTAGTGGTAAATCTGGCTCTCTCCGGATGGGAAGGAATCTGTGACAGAAAATAGCCTACCGAAAAGATACCAATGATAAGGATATCTACTTGAAAATAGCGCTTCCCCACAATCACAATATCAAAGAGTTTTTCAATAGCAAATAGGGCACCATTGACACCCAACACCATGACAATCGTAAAAAGAAAAGCCATGACAAGTGAAAAAAGAATATGTTTGGCATACTCCCAGTAGTCTGCATTCTCCAGTCTACTTCGCACAAAAGGTGTCCAAAAAAAAGCGATCAAACAAAGCAAACTCAAAAAGAAATGCCGAAAGGGGATCATATGGGCAGAGAAGTCTTGAGAGGTATCAGGAAGTGTAACATAGTACAAAACGATGCCTGCGATCGCCAGCAGCGTCCATACTAGATGCCATCCCCGTGCAAACTGCTCTCCCAAAAGCCTTATAGCGGCAAAGACGAACACGTCCAAAGAGGCTACCAATGCCACCTTTGCAAGCACAAGATAAACACCTTCCATCTTTTTGGGTTCGACCTCTACCAAGTAGATAGATATCAGTGCCACCAACAACGAAGCGATCAACGCCAGTGGAAACCGGAGGAGCGTCTCTTTGCTTCTATAAAATATCTCACTGCCTGAAGGAATTATAGGGGACATACACACTCCTTGAATACATTTTATCATAAGAATTTAAATAAATCTCGATATAATCCGCTTCTATTTATCGCTTCCACGATCGTTGGAAAATTTTGATAAGGAAGGGGGTGCTTGATATGCCAGGAATCGTTGTAAGTCCAAGAGACAACTTTGAAGATGCTTACCGTAAGTTTAAAAGACAATGTGACAGAAACCTCATCGTCACAGAAGCTAGAGCCAGACAGCACTTCGAAACAAAAACAGAAAAACGCAAGAAAGAGAAGATCGCAACACGCAAGAAGATCCTCAAAAAACTTTTCATGCTCAGAAGATACGAGTCAAGACTCTAATCTCTGCCTGTGGGGCTTTTGCCCTGCAGCTACACGCTTTATCCCTCATCTAAACCATTAATCTATAATTTTTTGCTAAAATAGCCCTACTATTTCTTAAAGGTTACTCTATGACATTTACCACTCCACTCCAACAAAATGCTACTAAAATCATGCTCCTAGGCTCAGGCGAACTAGGCAAAGAGGTCGCTATCGAAGCGCAGAGACTCGGCATCGAGGTGATCGCTGTGGACAAGTATGACAACGCCCCTGCCCATCTGGTCGCCAACCGTAGCTATGCTATCGATATGCAGGATGAAGCCGCTGTGCTTAAGGTGATCGAAAAAGAACAACCCAGCTATATCCTCCCAGAGGTCGAGGCGATCTCCATCTCTGCACTTTTTGAAGCAGAGAAGCGGGGCTTTCATGTCATCCCCAATGCTGAAGCGGTCAACAAGACCATGAACCGTAAAAATATCCGCGTTTTTGCAGCCGAGGAGCTAGGCGTGAAAACATCTAGTTTTGAGTTTGTCACTACCCTTGATGGACTCAAAGAGGCAGCAGAGCGTATGGGCTTTCCCTGTGTCATCAAGCCCGTGATGAGCTCTTCTGGTCATGGACAAAGCATCGCCAAAACAGCAGATGATATAGGAAAATCATGGGAGATAGCCAAAGAAGCCAGAGGGGATGCCAGTGAACTGATCGTCGAGGAGTTTGTACCGTTTGATTACGAGATCACTTTGCTGACTGCACGCAATGAAACAGGCACCGTCTTCTGTGATGCCATAGGACATATACAAAAAGAGGGGGACTTCGTCCTCTCTTGGCAGCCTATGTCTATGGGTAAAGATGCTCTACAAAAAGCCAAAGATATCGCCAAGGCCGTAACCGATGGGCTAGGTGGTCGTGGTATCTTTGGTGTGGAGTTCTTCGTCAAGGGCGAAGAGGTCTACTTCTCCGAGCTTAGCCCCCGTCCGCACGATACAGGCATGGTCACACTCATCACCCAGAGCCAAAGCCAGTTTGCTCTGCATGTGAGAGCAGTGCTGGGTCTTCCTCTAGACTATACGACCTATAGTGCGGGTGCATGTGGCGCATATAAGGCCAAAAATGAGAGTCACAACCCTGTGCTAGAGATTCCAGAAAGCGCCTTCTCTGCCAACAGTTTTGTAAGGGTCTTTGGCAAGCCGGAATCTCATGTAGGGAGACGTATGGCGGTAAGTCTAGTATTGGATGAGGATGTCGAAGAGGCAAAGAGACAGGCTACTGAGATCGTAGAGCAGATCACGGATCACTAATCGAACCCCCTTGAGTAACCTTGTCGTTCAAAGGGTTCAATATACTAAAAACGGTTAAACCAAAAACACTATAATCACAAAAAATAAATAAGGAGTAATTGAAAAATGAAACTGTTCAGCAGAGTGATCTTGCCTATTTTATTGATCATATACATAGCCATAGAGACGTATGCCAAACTCAATCATACCTCTATCTGCAGTACCACAGGATGTGAACTTGCGGGAGAGTTACTCAAATTCAACAGTCTCTATCTCAACTACTTTGGCGCACTTGGCGCACTCTTTATCGCACTCTTTGGCTGGCTCTCTCTCAGGAGAGAAGGGTTTGAAAAACTCTTTTACATTACGCTCTATGCAGCGATTGCCTTCGAGTCTATCATGATCTCCTATCAGCTACTGGCCAACCCTGAGCCCTGCATCTTCTGTCTGGGTGTCTATGGCGGGCTGCTGCTGATCGCACTCCTTGCCCGCTGGCGATACCTGCTCTATGCGCTCCCGGCGATCGCGGCACTGTTTGTCTCCATGAGCGCACTAGCATTGACAGCCAATCGCTCCATCATCACGGCGAACGGCGCCTACCTGATAGGCTCTAAGACCTGCCCCCACTGTAAAAAGGTCAAAACCTACTTTGCCCAATCCGCTATAGACTATACCGATATCAGCATCAAGGATGCCAATGCCAGATTTTTCATCAAACAATTGGATATCAATACTATTCCGGTGCTGGTGATCAAAGAGAAAAACCACACCACTATACTCAAAGGGGATCAACGTATTATTGCCTATTTTGACAACAAGAAGCAAGAAGGGGCAACAACAGAGACCGATACAAGCCCCATAGGCATCTACAACCAAGAGGAGGGGTGTAGTGCCTCTATACTCCAGGATACGGGGTGCAGTGAGGCCTCGGAGGTACCTCTACAGTGACACGACAGCACAGGATCACGCTCCCTCCCCTGTCTCGTGGCGTACACCTGATCACAGCATACATAGAACCTCATATCCGCGAGATAGAAACCGGAACAGCCCATCTGTTCCTCCAGCACACTTCTGCTTCCTTGGCTCTGGGTGAAAACTATGACAGTGATGTGCGTAATGATATCGAACACTTCCTACGCCACCTCATCCCTGATGGCTGGGATCAGTTTACCCATACGCTTGAAGGTGTCGACGACATGCCTGCACATATGAAAAATATCTTTATCGGTACCGATTTTACTCTCCCTGTCACCAACAGCAGACTGGCTCTGGGTACCTGGCAGGGTATCTACTTGCTTGAACATCGAGACTATGGAGGAGAGAGGCATATTGTACTGACGCTTTCAGGCGAGTAGTCATTAGATGATGGGCACTTCTAAAAACATTTTTTGTCCGATGCGACAAGGGAGCACTCAACCCATGAAATGGACGCTTGCGTTTGCGACCGCCAGAGTATCGGAGAAAAAATATCAGTTTTTAGAGATGCCCTGATTTTAATCTGTTTTGGTTAAGATATTATCAAACCTACTATCAGAAAGGATGGACAGCCATGAATATTACACTACTTGATAGAAAGACCCTGGGTGATGATCTGGATCTCAGTCCACTGGAGCATCTGGGAAGCCTCACTATCTATGGCAGCACCGCCACAGAAGAGGCTGCTCAGAGAATCAGAGAGAGCCACATCGTCCTCACAAACAAAGTTATCATTGACAAAGCAGCCATGCAGACAGCCGCCAATCTTAAGCTCATCTGTGTCACAGCTACAGGTATGAACAATATCGATCTGGAGGCTGCCTCGGAGCTGGGAATTACAGTCAAAAATGTCGCAGGATACTCCACCCGGAGTGTCGCACAGCATACCTTAGCCATAGCACTCTCTCTCATCGAGCATCTGCCCTACTATGACCAGGTTGTCAAATCCAGGACATGGTCGCGTCAGCCTCTCTTCACTGATGTCAGCAGACCCTATTTCGAGATTGCCGGCAAGGAGTGGGGAATCATTGGACTAGGCACCATCGGCAGAGAAGTCGCCAAGATCGCTGAGGCATTTGGTGCCCGTATTAGCTACCACTCTGTCAGCGGAAATGCTACACAGCCCTATACCCACAAGAGCCTGGAAGAGATCCTCTCTACCTCAGATATCCTCTCCATCCATGCCCCACTCAATCCCCAGACAGAGAACCTCATCAACCATACCAATCTCCCACTACTCAAAGAGGAAGCGATCCTCCTCAATATGGGCAGAGGTGGCATCATCAATGAGATCGACCTGGCTAAAGAGCTCAACAGGCGCGTGCTCTATGCAGGGCTGGATGTCTCCACCAAAGAGCCGATAGAAGCAGATCATCCTCTGCTGCACCTCACGCACCCAGACAGGCTCCTGTTCACCCCGCATATTGCCTGGGCCAGCATCGAAGCCAGACAAAAACTCCTTGAAGGTGTTGTGGAAAATATCAAAACATTTCTAGAAAACGGCAATGACTGACCTTCTGATCATTGGTTCCGGTGGTGCCGGACTCACCGCTGCTCTCACTGCCCATGAAGCAGGACTCAGCGTCACGGTAGTCACCAAGACCCTCCCCACACAGGCGCAGACCTGCATGGCACAGGGTGGCATCAATGCTGCCCTTGGCAATGTGGCAGAGGATAGCATCCAGAGCCATATAGAAGATACGCTGCGTGCTGCACATGGCTTGGCTGATCCGCAGATGGTTGCCAAGATGTGCCACGACGCGCCTCAGAGTATCGCATGGCTGGAGCGCATGGGTGTGCCCTTCTCCAGACTCGATCATGCAGCCAATCCCCTGCAGAGTGTCGCACAACGCCGCCTTGGAGGCGCCAGCAGCAAACGCGCCTGCTACGCACAGGACTATACAGGACTCAAGATTTTACATACGCTGTATGACCGATGTATCGAAGCGGGTATCCCCTTTGTCGCAGAGCACTATCTGATGAATCTCATCGTAGATCCAGACACAAAGCAGGTCTTTGGTGCCACCTTTTGGAATACCCGACGAGGAGAAGTGAT
>JALWVW010000012.1 GCA_027079365.1 Campylobacteraceae bacterium
ACAGGCTACTTCGCACGCCTTACAGTTGATACAGTTTTTATAATCTAAAGCCATTCCATAATTAGCCATATTACACCTTCCTTACATCGACGATAGTCGCGTGCATAGCCGCTGCCCCGAAATAGGGTTCCATAATATCTTCGATAATCAAATTGTCTGCTGCACCGTTACCGTGTGCCAAACTCAACCCTTCACTCTGCGCACCAAATCCATGCACGAAGAAGAGGTTGTCTGGAGCGATCTTCTCTGTAGGGTAGGCTTTGATCTGCACTTTACCGATCTTGGAGCTTACCTCTACCATATCACCAAACTTGATGCCTCTCTCTTTGGCGACTCTTTTGTTGACCCAGAGATAGTTCTCAGGAATCAGATCGAGTAGTACTGCATTATTCTGCGTACCATTCTGTGTAAACTGTGCATGGCGCCCTGTAATGAACTTGAATTTACCTTCAGGTGTTTTGACATACATCTCATCTCGCCAGGTCGGCATAGGGTCAAGTCCTTTGGTAGCCATGTTTGGCAATACAAACTCTATCTTGCCACTTGGTGTAGGGAATTTACCCTTTTTAACAGAATAGCTTTTCTTCTTTTCTGGGTAATACTGGAATTTATTCTCGCCAAGTACCTTGAAGTATTTATCCATATTTGGATAGAAAACACCTTTTTCTCTCAGCGTCTTCCAGGCTTCTTCACCATAGACACTAACCACTTGATGCTCATTGACATGCTCTTGGGAGTGTGCCTTGAGCCAATCAGTTAGATCATGTCCCTCTTTTGAATAGAAGGCTGCTTCCTGCTCTGCTGTCATGCCAGCGATCTTTTCTTGGATCACTTTGTCATGCTTTTTTGCAATCTCCCACATAGGCTTGGAGATCTTCTCTGCCAGATGCTTTATGATCTCATAGACAGGTCGAGTCTCGAACATAGGCTCTATCACCTTTTGTCTCAATGCAATAGAGGGCTGCGTGCCCCCATAAGTCTTGACTGGGTCTTCCCGCTCTAGATAGGTACACTCTGGCAATACTACATCACTCATCATGACGGTATCACTTGGCATCGTATCGATGGTTACGACAAGATCCAACTTTTCCAACATCTTTTTAGTCTTCGCAATATTGGGCACATTAAGCATAGGGTTATGCTTGTACGTAAACAAAGCTCTTACCGGATAAGGCTTTCCTTCCAGTACTGCATCTCTAAAGCCGATCCATGAGCCGGTACTGCCTACGATCGCTGCTTTGTCGTAGTCTACTCTGTCCTTGCTTGTACTATAGACAGGAATATTTGTTCCATGTTTACCAAGCTTGAGTTTTTTACCAAAGATGATTCCACCCTTGGTATCAATACCTCCACCCAATGCAGAGAAGATCGCTTGTGCGCGTCTCAGCTGGAAATCCTGCGTAGAGAAGGTAGATCTTCGCCCCTGATAGTAGATCGCTTTGGGTGCTGCAGCCATAAAGTCTCTTGCAATTTTGTAGATATCTTTGGCTTTGACACCTGCAATCTTCTCGGCCCACTCTGGCGTATACTTATTGCCAAGGATATGCTGCTTATACTCTTCAAATCCCTGTACATTCGCTGAAACAAACTCTGCATTGTACAACTCTTCATTGAGTGCAACATAGGTCAATGCCAGCACAAATGCCAGATCCGTTCCTACTTTGATCGGTACCCACTTGTCAGATTTGGCTGCCGTATTGGTAAATCTTGGATCTACACAGATCAGCTTAGCTCCTCTGCCCTTGGTACGTTTGAAGATATCCATTGTATCGGGTGTGACGATCGCTTCAGCCCTATTGGCTCCTGCCATAATGACATAGTCTGCATTTTCAAAATCTACTGCACCATAGCTACCAATAGTCAAGGTATAACCACCGATTGTTGTGGTCAAACAAATTGTGCCATGATTCACAAAGTTGAGCGAACCAAACTTACACTTCATCCAGTTCTGAAAGGTGTGCTCTGCCATACCCTCGCCCGCACAGTACCCTATCGTCGAGCGATTGTTTTTCTCTTCATCCATAATCTGCTCAAGGCCGGTGAACTCTTTGGTTCCTTTGAGTATAGCTTCGTACGCCTCTTCCCAAGAAACTTCTTTGAACTTACCTTCGCCTCTCTTACCTACACGAATAAGTGGCTTTTTGAGTCTGTCCGGGTCATAAAGCGCTTGAATGCCTGCATTACCTCTGGCACAAAGCATATTCTTAGATTTAGGGAACAGTGGGTTAGGATTGAGTTTGGTTACAATTCCATCCTCTACTCTAGCAACTGCTGCACATTTGTTGACGCAGATTTCACAGAGTGTAGGCACTTCTTTCGCCTTTCCTGTACCAGTTTTTGTCGTGATGGTCGCAGGCATACCGGCAGCAGCTTTATGCTCACCCCCGCCATGCCCAGCAGATAACAGACTCGTCCCTGCCACAGCACCACCCACGATCGTCATCGTAGCCGTACCCTGCAGAAATTTTCGCCTGGAAATTTCAACTTCCATCTATTTGCCTCCTTGTTGTTTTGACTAAAAAACTATCAGTATTAAACCGTCATTTTATTAGTTTACCTTATAGTGTACAATATTAGGAGTTATATAACTTTGACTTTAATCAATTAACCTTATTAAAATCATAATATATACTATGGAATCTTGATGCTTTGCGATAC
>JALWVW010000013.1 GCA_027079365.1 Campylobacteraceae bacterium
AGATGCACCTCGAAGGTCTCTCCTACCTGCTCTTTGGTCAAATGAATAGCGGGTAGTACGATATGCGAAGGCGGCTCCTCTCGCAGCTGGATGATCCGCTCTCCCAGATCGGTGTCTACTACCTCCACCCCTCGCTCCTCCAGATAGGGGTTGAGATGGCACTCCTCTGTGAGCATGGACTTGCTCTTGACCACCTTTTTGACCCCCTGCTCCAGCAGAATGGTGTGGACGATCTCATTGTGCTCCTGTGCATCCGCTGCCCAGTGGACATGGATGCCTTTGGCTTGGGCTTCTCGTTCGAACTGTTCCAGATAGGTATCCAGCTTGCTCATCGTATGGGCTTTGATCGCTGCGGCTGCCTCTCTGAGTGCTTCCCATTCGGGGATGGATTGGCTGGCGGTATCTCGTTTTTGGCGTACGAACCAGAGGGCTTTGTCATGCCAATGCATCCGGCTGCTATCGGCTACGAATGTGGCGGCTTTTTCGGGATGATTCATGAGGGGCTGCCTTTTTGGTACCTTTTGCTGGAACTGTGCCAGGAGGCTATATATCCATGATGGTGTGTTGGCAAACACACCCTACGGGTCTCAATCCACATTTTGTACTCCGGCAAGTATCTCCACGATATGCATCACCTTCAGCGGCTTTCCTTCACGGTTGATAATACCTTCCATATGCATCAGACAGGACATATCGGCGCCTGTCATGACCTCGGCACCGCTGTGTAAATGGTCTGCGATCCTGTCCTGCCCCATCGCTACAGAGATAGCTGGCTCGGTCACACAGAAGGTTCCACCAAAGCCACAGCACTCATCATAGCGCTCCAGTGTCACCAGCTCGATATCAGGGATGAGGGAGAGGAGGTTTTCCAGCTTGGAGTAGTGTGGTGTGTTCAGTTCACTGGGGCTACCCAGCCCCAGCATACGATGGCCATGGCAGGAGTTGTGTACCCCTACTTTGTAGGGAAAGGAGACATTCAGCTGCTTTATCTGTACCACATCATGGAGGAATTCACATACCTCGTAGATACTGCTTTTGACCTTTTGAAAGTCTGCATTATTTTCATCAAAAAAGCCATCATAATGCTCCTTGACCATCGTCACACAACTGGCTGTGGGGGCTACGATATAGTCAAATGGCTTGAAGATATCTACAAAGCGATGTGCCAGCGTCTCTACATCTGTACTGCATCCCGAATTTGCCATAGGCTGCCCGCAGCAGGTCTGCTCCATCGGATAGACCACATCAAAGTCCAGGTTTTCCAACAGCCTCAGAGTCGCCATAGCTACCTGAGGATAGAGTTCATTGACAAAACAGGGAACAAACAATCCTATCTTCATTTTCTCTCCCTAATAAAGCTCATCTATATAGACCAGATCCACCCCTTGAAATAGTTTCTTGGCGGATGCCAGTGCTTTGAAGGTCGCCTTGTGTGGATGACCGATAGCGATTGCATATCCACGGCGTTTGGCGATTTTGACCGCTTTGGCCAACTGTCTATGGATATAAGGAACTGTCTGGGTATTGTCGATAAAAACATCTCTGACGATATAGCGGTCTCCATACTCTTTGGTGATGCGTTTGAGCTTGGTACTACCCGCTGTCCGGCTATCGACAAAAGTAAAGCCCTCAGCCCTCAGGTACCCATACATTTTTTTCATTGCTTTGTAATTGCTGGTAAAGACTGAACCAGTATGGTTGTTGATAAATTTTCCGCTAGGAAACAGCTTCCGTATCTCTCTGGCTCTGGCCTGCATCTTTCGACTGCTGTCAGTGATCCTGAGCATCCCCTCCATACGATTCATCTTGGCACTGCCCGACTGCATAGGAAGATGGATCATAAAGTGCTTGAGTCCGTAGGAGAGTTTGTTGCTTGTCTTAGAGAGCTCCGAGGGAGGGAAAATAGAAGGGGTAATATGGTACCCCAGTGCCCTGAGTGCTTTGATCTGCCAGGGATGAGAGACATCATCAATGATCAGTACCAGCCTAGGACGCTTGCCTGACTTAGGCGCAGTTTTTGGCTCTTGGTCTGTAGATACCTGTGTGGTTTTTTTGCGCTCTTCTTCTGCTTTGTGTTTGCGCAGTTTCTCTATCATTCCCTCCAAACCAAACCCGGCTTCGTCATACTTGACGGTTTGTGTCTTCTGTGCTGAGACGCCCTGAAATATCTTCTCCAGCTTGGCAGAGCTTGAGTCTGCCTGGTGTGCTGCTGCGCTTTTTAGGCCAAGATAGTATCCAAACCCCACCAGAAACCCTACGACAAAAAGCGTGGTCAGCAGATAGGTAAAATAGGCTTTTCTTTTAGCGACTTGCGCTCTTCTGGCAGTAGATTTTCGTGATCTTTTTTGCACTGTACTGGAGCTATTTTTTTTTGGCATTACTTGTCACTTTGATATTTATTACTATAAGTATAGCACAATAGGGATTAAGAGATAGGGTTTATGCTACAATTTCAAATCTTAAGAGAATAGGAGAAGCCATGACCCCACATATAGAAGCAAAAAAAGAGGAGATCGCCAAGGTCGTCCTGATGCCAGGCGACCCACTCAGAGCAAAATTCATCGCAGAGAACTACTTGGAAAATGTCAAGCAGGTCAATAGCATCAGAAATATGTTCATGTTTACAGGCACCTACAAAGGTGCTCCTGTGACCGTGGCTGGTTCAGGAATGGGTGTGCCATCGATCGGCATCTACTCCTATGAGCTCTTCAAGTTCTATGATGTGAGTACCATTATACGCATAGGTTCTTCTGGAGCCTACAGTAAAAATCTCAAGCTCTATGATGTGGTGCTGACTACTGAGGCTTACAGTGATTCCACAGCATTCTCCAGACTGATCACAGGTGAAGATACCCATGTCGTCGCAGCCACTCCTGAAGTCAATCAGACCATCAGAGAGACTGCACAGGCACTCAAACTCACACTTCATGAATCCAGAGTCCACTCTTCAGATGTCTTTTATGGTATCAGGCCACTGGAGGAGACAATCGCAGTCACAGGTGCCCAATGTGTAGAGATGGAGTCTTACGGGCTCTTTACCAATGCCAAAGCCACCGGCAAACAGGCGGCCTGCCTGCTCAGCATCTCTGACCACCTCATCACAGGAGAGGAGACTTCTGCCCATGAGAGACAAACTGCCTTTGATGATATGATTAGGATCGCCCTGGAAAGTACACTTTCTCTTTAGCGCTGCCCTGAGGGAAACTTTTTTGAGCTTTTGTGTAATCTCTAAAGAAAGATTACGATAAAATCGTCTATTGAAAGGGCGCATCTAACACTAAGTGCCCTAAATAAAAAGGAGTATTCATGAGATATATGAAAGTAGCTGTAGCCTCAGCAATTGTCGCCTTGGCTGGCAGTACACTAAGTGCAGGTGATTTCAAACCCGCTGTCGTCTTTGACCTGGGAGGAAAATTTGACAAATCCTTCAACGAAGGTGTCTACAATGGTCTTGAAAAGTTCAAGAAAGAGACTGGTGTCAATTACAGAGGCTTCGAGGTCACCAATGCCACGCAACGGGAGCAGGCAATCCGAAAAATGGCCAAAAAGGGCAGTGATCCCGTGCTGGGTATCGGCTTTGCTCAGGGGCCAGCTATCGAGAAGGTTGCAGGAGAATTCCCCAATACCAAATTTGGTATCATTGACATGGTCGTCAATAAGCCCAATGTTCAATCTATTGTTTTTAAAGAGCATGAAGGCTCTTTTCTCGTAGGACTGCTGGCAGCCATGGCTTCCAAAAGCAGCAAAGTAGGCTTCATCGGTGGCATGGATATCCCACTGATACGCAAGTTTGCCTGTGGATACGAGCAAGGTGTCAAGTATGCAAACCCAAAAGCCGAAGTGATCCAAAACATGACTGGTTCTACCCCCAGCGCATGGAATAACCCAAGCCGTGGCGGAGAGCTTGCCAAAGGGCAGTTTGACCGTGGTGTAGATGTGGTCTTTGCCGCAGCAGGCGGTACCGGCGTAGGGGTCTATCAGGCAGCCAAAGACTCTGGAAAGCTCGCTATCGGCGTAGACTCCAACCAAAACTATATGCAGCCTGGTACCATGCTTACTTCTATGGTCAAGCGTGTGGATGTAGCAGCCTACAATCTCTTCAAGAATGCAATGGATGGCAAGTTCAAAGGTGGCATCCAGGCACTGGGTCTGGCAGAAGGCGGTGTAGACTGGGCACTGGACAAGTACAATGAGAAGCTCATCACTCCAGAGATGAAAAAAGCAGTCGATGCCGCCAAAGCAGATATCATCTCCGGCAAGATCAAAGTGCATGACTATATGTCGGACAATACCTGTAAATATTGATCCGTAGGGGCAAGGCTTCATGCCTGCCCTTTGAAGCACCATAGACACACAAGGATCCCCAATGAAAGACGCTTCTTCCCCTACTCCCCCCATGGCAATCGACCTAAGAGGCATCTCCAAATCTTTCGGTACCGTACAAGCCAACAAAGATATCTATTTTTCTGTCCCGCAAGGGACCATTCACGGCATCGTCGGTGAAAATGGTGCAGGCAAATCTACCCTCATGAGTATCCTCTATGGCTTTTACGAGGCTGACAGTGGCGAGATATATATTGACGGAAAACTTACCAGGATACGTAACTCCACCGATGCCATCGCTGCAGGGATCGGTATGGTGCATCAGCACTTTATGCTTGTAGAGAACTTTACGGTGCTTGAGAATATCATTCTCGGAGCCGAAAGCGGCGCAATGCTCTCTAGAAGTATAGCCGATGCTACCACGGAGGCAGAAAGACTCGAAGAGGAGTTTGGACTGCATGTAGATCTCCATGCCCGTATCGATGAGATACCCGTCGGACAGCAACAGCGTGTCGAGACAATCAAGGCACTCTACCGGGGAGCCCGGATACTGATACTGGATGAGCCTACAGGAGTACTCACCCCACAAGAGGCAGATCAGCTCTTCGATATCCTTCGCTCACTCAGAGACAAGGGTGTGACCGTCATTATCATCACCCACAAACTACGCGAAATCATGGATCTGACAGATAATGTCTCCGTCATGCGACAAGGGCAAATAGTTGCCAATGTCAAAACTTCTGAAACCAGCAAAGAGGAGCTCGCCGAACTGATGGTCGGTAGAAAGATCCGTATGGATCTGGACAAAACAGCTGCTGACCCCAAAGAGACGCTCATAGAGATCAAACACCTAGGGCTCATAGACGAGCAGCAAATAAAGCGGCTTGAAGATATCACCTTTGAGGTGCACTCAGGCGAAATCGTAGGGATCGCTGGTGTCTCTGGCAATGGACAGAGTGAGCTGCTGGAGATTCTTTCCGGCATGCGACCCTGCAGCAAAGGTGAAGCCCATATTAATGGACTTACCATCACACCCAGCCAGCACTCAAACCCTGGAGAGGTCAGACATGCAAGCATCGCACATGTCCCCGAAGACCGGCTCAAACGGGGGCTGATCCCCAGGTTCTCTGCTGGCGAATCTGCCATCCTCGGCTATCACAACAACCCTGAGTACAACGGAGCCATCCTAAGCAAAGCAGAGGCGATCAAAAAGCACTGCCTACATCTTATGGATGCCTTTGATGTCCGACCCAATCATCCTGCACTCAAGTCAGCTAACTTCTCAGGGGGCAATCAGCAGAAACTGATACTCGCCCGTGAGATGGATCCCGATCCCAAGGTCCTCCTGGTAGGACAGCCCACCAGAGGAGTGGATATCGGTGCGATAGAGTTCATACACAAACAGATCATTGCCATGCGTGATCGGGGGAGTGCTGTACTGCTAGTCTCCGGGGAGCTCGATGAACTAATCTCACTGGCCGATCGTATCGTCGTAATGTTTGATGGCAGGATCGTAGGTGAAGTAAATGCCGCAGAGGCAGACGAGAGGACACTGGGACTCATGATGGCAAATGCCCATCAGGAAGACGAGTACAAGGAGGCAACCCATGGCTAAGACCAAACAACCCCTACCGGCATGGGCAGATATCATTCTCATCCCCCTTATCAATCTCTTTATCGCTTTTGCTGTATCGAGTATCATCATCTATCTGATCGGTGAAAATCCTTTTGAAGCATTCAAGGTGATGATCGAGGGTGCCTTCGGTACCTCCGAAGGCATAGGCTACACCCTCTACTATGCCACCAACTTTATCTTCACTGGGCTGGCCGTGGCGATCGCCTTTCATGCCATGCTCTTCAATATCGGTGGTGAAGGACAGGCCTATATCGGTGGACTAGGTGTCGCTGTAGCACTGCTGGCACTCGATGGCATACTACCTTTTTGGGCACTGTTTCCCATCGCTATCATTGCGGGCATGCTCTTTGGTGCAGCATGGGCAGCGATCCCCGCCTATCTGCAGGCCTATCGTGGCAGCCACATCGTCATCACCACGATCATGTTCAATTTTATCGCAGCCAATCTCATGGTCTATTTGTTGGTCAATATCTTTATCGTGCCGGGCAGCATGACACCGGAGAGTCGGGTCTTCACTGAAAATGCGCAGTTGCCTTTTATGCATGAGATGCTGGGATGGATAGGCATACAGATCTCCGAATCTCCTCTCAATCTCAGCTTTATCGTCGCACTTGTGGTCTCGATACTGTTCTGGATCTATGTCTGGCACACCCGCTGGGGCTATGCTACCCGCGCTGTGGGCTTCAGTGAGAGTGCCGCCGAATACGCAGGCATCGACCCCAAAAAGATCATTATGGTCACCATGCTTATCTCCGGAGGACTGGCAGGGTTGGCAGGACTCAACGAAGTAATGGGAGTACAACACAAACTCATGCTCGACTTTGTCGCAGGATACGGCTTTACGGGGATTGCCGTAGCACTTATGGGGCGCAACCATCCTGTGGGCATCATTCTCTCCAGTATCCTCTTTGGTGCACTTTTCCAAGGAGGTGCCGAGCTGGCATTCGAGATGCCCGCGATCTCCAAGGAAATGGTCTTTGTTATCCAGGGACTTATCATTCTCTTCAGCGGCGCTTTGGCCTATATGAGCAAGCCTTGGCTGGAGCGATTCTTCTCTCTCTTCGTCGGAGACAACAGTAGCGAAATGGAGGTAGCCTGATATGGAATTTGCACTGACTGACATTCTCTCTATCCTCGCGGCGACCATCCGCGTCTCTACGCCACTGATCTTTGCTGCGATGGCAGGAATCTTCTCTGAGCGTTCAGGTATCGTCGACATCAGCCTGGAGGGCAAACTCCTCGCAGGTGCCTTTGCGGCAGCCAGTGTGGCCGCGGTGACAGGCTCCCCTTGGCTGGGACTCCTCGCTGCTATTGTGGTCAATATGCTACTCAGTCTCATTCACGGCTTTGCCTCCATCACCCACAATGGCGACCAGGTCGTCAGTGGTGTAGCGATCAATATCATCGTCTCAGGGCTTACCGTGGTACTGGGCATGGCATGGTTTCACCGTGCAGGTCAGACCCCTACACTGCCCAGTGATGCACGCTTCATGCCCATCCATCTGCCGGGCACAGAGGCACTCTCACACATTCCCATACTCGGAGATATCTACACCAAGCTCATCAGCGGACACAACCTGCTGGTCTATGTAGCTTTCCTCTCAGTTGCTGTGACCTGGTGGGTACTGTTCAAGACCCGATTTGGTTTGCGTCTGAGAGCCGTAGGCGAAAACCCCAATGCTGTCGATACCGCCGGCATCTCTGTGGCATTTCTTCGCTACCGAGCTGTGCTGATCGCCGGTATCCTCACAGGCATAGGTGGTACCTATATCTCTATCGCACAAAATGCCTCATTCATTCGTGATATGTCCGCCGGACAAGGATACATCGCGCTGGCCGCTATGATCTTTGGCAAATGGAAGCCGCTCCCTGCAATGTTTGCCTGTTTTCTCTTTGGCTTTTTGGATGCACTGGCAATGCGCTTGCAGGGTGTCTCTCTACCGTATGTCGGAGAGATCCCCGTACAGTTCATCCAGGCTTCACCCTATATCCTCACGGTGATTCTGCTGGCAGGATTTGTCGGCCGTGCCGTTGCACCCAAAGCAGACGGCGTACCCTATGTTAAAGAGCGATAAACCTAACCATTAAAAGGAGAACATAATGACAAGAAAACACTTTCTGCTGCCACTGCTGGTAGCCGCTACCCTACTCTCAGGTGCCTATGCCTCAGCTCCACTGGATCTGAAGATCCTGCATTTCAACGACCATCATGGATTTCTCGACAGCTCCACGATGAAGCTCACCTACACAGGCGACAAAGGCAAGGCCAAAAAGGTCTATACCCGCCTCGGTGGCTTGCCCCGTATGGCAGCAGAGATCAACGCGCTGCGAGATGACCATACGCTGGTACTGGATGCCGGAGATGCCTTCAGTGGCACACTCTACCATACGCTCTTTCGTGGTTTGGCCAATGTCGCACTGATGAATGGTATGGGTATTGATGCCTTTACGCTAGGTAACCATGAATTTGACAACCGTGACGAAGGACTCAAGGCCTTTATAGACAAAGCCAATTTCCCTATCATCTCAGCCAACACGGTTGCCGACAAGGGAAGTCTCCTCGATGGTGCATGGAAGCCCTATATTATCAAGAAAGTTAACGGAGAAAAGATAGGTATCATCGGACTAGAAATAGGACAAAAGACCCGTGTCTCCTCTCGCCCCAGTGACAAGATACACTTCCTGGACGAGATAGAGACTGCCCAAAAATATGCAGATATCCTCACCAAGCAAGGCATTGACAAGATCATCCTGCTCAGCCACTACGGCTACGAAAACGACCTGACCCTAGCTTCCAAGGTCAGTGGTATCGATGTGATCATCGGTGGAGATACCCATACGCTCATGGGAGATTTCAGTGCAGTACACCTATCATCGCAGGTGCCGCAATACCCCAAAACCCTCACTGCCAAAGATGGCAAACCTATGTGT
>JALWVW010000014.1 GCA_027079365.1 Campylobacteraceae bacterium
AGTTGTCAATTGCCATATAGCCTATGGTGCCGATCAGCATGACCAAAATCGTGAGGATAAAAGGGAGTCTAAAGGGTGCTAAATGACCATAGAATTCATCATTGAGGGTAATATGTGGTTTGGGGGAGGTTTTCCAGCCGAGAAACTCTTTTGGGGTTTTCATCGTGTGGGAGGGTTGGGTGTGGTTCTCCGAGAGAGAACCTAAGCGATCTCTGCTTGTGCTGCTTTCTTCTTCATGGTTCTGAGAGTAGAAGCGGCTACTTTGATCTTCTTTCTTGTTCCATCCTCAAGTGTGATCCTAACGGTTCTGAGGTTTGGAAGCTGTCTTCTTTTTGTGTGATTTTTTGCGTGTGATACATTGTTTCCTACCAATGGACCTTTGCCTGTTACTTGACATCTTCTTGACATGATAAAGCCTTTTTATTTTGATTTTAGGGATTCTCTTTACTCTATTACCAAAATTTGGCAATAGAAAAGTTTTGCGATTATAGCCTAAATTGCTTAAGAAAACCTCTAATAATAGGTGATACCCACAACATTAGCTAATTGTTAGAGGTTTTCTTGAAAGTAGAAAAGTTTTACAACTCTGTGGTATAATCTTAAATATTTTAGTCATAAAAGGTATTTCATGCAGGTAGCACCCAGTATATTGTCAGCAGATTTCGGACATTTGGCACGGGATGTTGAAGCGATTTGTGAGGGTGGCTGCGATCTGGTACATGTGGATGTGATGGATGGACACTTTGTTCCCAATCTAACGATCGGACCTGTCGTGGTCGAGGCAGTTGCCAAGGTAGCAACCAAACCACTGGATATTCATTTGATGGTGGAGAACAACAGCTTCTTTGTGGATCTCTTTGCGCCGCTGAAACCAGCATATATCTCTTTTCACAGTGAGGAGGAGAAGCATCCTCATCGGTTGATCCAAAAGATTCGGGCACTGGGCATCAAACCGGCGATCGTACTCAATCCTCATACGCCGCCAGAGGCGATTGAGTACCTGTTGGCAGATCTGGATATGGTGCTGCTAATGTCTGTCAACCCAGGATTTGGAGGGCAGGCCTTTATTCCCTCTGTGATCGACAAGGCCAAGCGCCTCAAAACCTTGATCATGAAACATAATCCAGCGTGTCTTATCGAAGTAGATGGTGGTGTCAATGATGTTAATGTCAAGCAGTTGTCAGAGGCAGGGGTTGATGTGGTGGTGGCAGGATCTTTTGTCTACAAACATCCTGATGGGATTAAAGTAGCAATCGCCTCTTTGAGATAGCGTAGGGTGCGTTTGCTAACGCACCTTGAGTTTAATTTTTTTGCGAGCCAAAGGTGTGTTGGCAAACACACCCTACGAAAGGGGCATATGAAAGTCAAAATTTGCGGTATTACCAATCTCAATGACGCACTCCATGCGGTCTATGCAGGTGCCGATGCCTTAGGATTTGTCTTTTATGAAAAATCCCCCCGTTTTATCAGCCCTCATGATGCCAAGCAGATTATTGACCAACTCCCCCCATTTGTGGAGAAGGTGGGGTTGTTTGTAGAAAAGAGTGCCTCGGAGATCGAACAGATCGCCACTGCCAGTCATATTACACTGGCACAGATCCATTTTGATGTGGATGAGGATTTTCTTGATCGTATTTCTTTTCCTACACTGCCTGTGGTGCGTGTCAAAGAGGTGGGGGATATCACCAGATTTTCGGACAGGTACCGTCTGGTAGATGCCTACTGCGAAGCCTATGGCGGTAGCGGAAAACAACTCAATCTGACATGGTTCGAGGGGAAGGATTGCTCCAAGATCATACTGGCAGGAGGGCTTGACAGCGAGAATATACTGGGACTGGGAAGATATGGATTTTATGGTCTGGATGTGAGTTCTGGTACCGAAGGGTACAAGGGTATCAAGGATCATAAGAAAGTAGAAAGGTTTATCGCCCATGCAAAATCTCTTTGAGGAGCTGACAGCAGCATTTCGCAGGAATGAGGGCAAACTCTCTCCTGAGGCCTATGAGCGGATTGTCCGCAAGCACTGCTCGCTGTTTGAGGACAGTGATACGATTTTTATCCTGCTGCAGGCATCAGGCTATCCTATCGTGGAGCAGGTGGATGGCTATGCCAACAAGACCTTTTTTACCCCCTACGAAAAACAGCGCTACTGTGTGGTTGATATCGAAACCAATGGCAGTAAACCGGGGACTTCGCAGGTCATAGAGATCGGTGCAGTCATGGTAGAAGAAGGAGAGGTGATTGACAGGCTGGAGACTTTTGTGGAGTGTGCCTACCTCCCTGAGCATATCACCAAGATCACGGGTATAGAACCAGAGGATCTCATCGGTGTTCCCAGCCGCAAAGAGGCATTGATGCGCTTGCGTACATTTATGGAGGATGCCGTCTTTGTCGCACATAATGCCAACTTCGACCACTCTTTTCTCAACGCCTCCTTCGATCGCTTTGGTCTGGGCACCATAGGTAACCCCAAGCTATGCACCATTGATCTGGCAAAAAGAACTTTCAAGAGTGAGCGTTACGGGTTGGCATACCTCAATGACTTTCTGAATATTGAAAACCATACCCATCACCGTGCCTACAGTGATGCACTCTCAGCAACCAAAGTGATGTTCAAGAGTTTTGAGACGATCCCGGCATATGTCAAGACCACCGATGACCTGCTACGCTTTTCTATCTCTTCAATGAAAGCGCGGCATGCAAAAAGAGGATCTGTGCAAACACAGGCGTAAAGATATTGAGCAGCGGCACATAGTTGAAAAGCGAGGCGACCATCGCCAGTGTCGTGGTTTTTCTACCCGTATCAATCTCTGCTTCGACGGAAAAAAGTGCAGAGACATCATAGATGGTAGGCCTTTTGATCAAGATAGACCAGAGATAGAGCATGATGGCTTGTCCTGCAATGGGTATAAAAAGTAGAGGAATAGCCGGGATAAATAGCAGCAAAAATATGCCTGTAGCCTTGAGTGTCAATAGTAGTGAGGTTGTCATATTGGGTGTACCATTGGCAGGTACCTGTGGATAGTGCTTGCGTGCCAGTTGTCTGAGTAACTTCTCGCTTGTCAACGATGTCAACAAAGAGACAATGATAATAAAGAGAATATAGACCAGCAGAATAGTTACCATCCCTGCCCCGGTAGTCTGTAGCCACTCCCAGGGTATCCAGCCCAGAAAAGAGGCAACAAATCCCGTAAGAGTGCCCCAAAACAGCCAGATAATGAGGAGAGAAATTCCCAGCGCCATGAGCGCTGTCTTGATAACATAGCCTATGACCTCTCTAGAGAAGAGATCTTGAAGACCTTTGGTGATGATGCTTTTCATGAAATTTCCCTAAAGATATTCATTTTTAAATGTTACATAACGCCTAGCAGAAGCATAGAGTTCTGCCACCTCTCCATCGGTTAGTTCCCGTATTATTTTGGCAGGACTTCCCATGATGAGGCTTCGGGGTGGGAAGACCTTGTTTTTGGTAACCAGGCTGCCTGCACCTACGATGGATTCTCTGCCGATCACGGCACCATCGAGGATGGTGGCACTCATCCCGATCAGACAGGCATCTTCTAACGTGCAGCCATGCAGCATGACCCGGTGTCCCACGGTGACATCATCGCCTATGATGGTAGGGTTGCCGTCGCTTTTGTCTGGGTTTTTGTAGTGGGTGACATGTATCATGCTGAGATCCTGGATATTGCTTCGTGCACCGATCTCTATGCGGTGCACATCCCCCCGCACCACACAGCCAAACCATACGGCACTCTCCTCGCCCATGGTGACATCTCCGATGAGCGTAGCACCTGGCGCGACCCAGGCATCTTTCTTCAGTATAGGTTTCTCTCCACGAAAGGGGAGTATGGTAGCAGTAGTCATGGGTATCCTTTTAGTATTTTATCGTTTCGTCATTATAGTTTTTTGATCTTTGCGATCTCGTCTCTGAGTCTGGCAGCCTCTTCAAACTCCAGTTTCCTCGCAGCGACAAGCATTTTGGCCTTGAGCTCCTTGAGCAGTTTCTGGCGTTCGGCTTTGGGCATGCGGTCGAGTTTGGAGCGCTTATTGTAAAGCTCGCCTGCATCTTCAACCTTGAGGTCGGTATCTAGCTCTCGGATAGTGGTAGTGGGGGTGATACCGTGTATCTCATTGTAGGTGATCTGTTTGGCTCTACGCTCTTGGGTGATGTCGATACAGGCTTGCATGGATCGGGTGATCTTTTTGGCATACATGAGGACTTTGCCATTGGCGTTTCTGGCACCTCTTCCAGAGGTCTGAATCAGGGCAGTCTGGCTTCGTAAAAATCCCTCTTTGTCTGCATCGAGTATGGCCACGAGGCTGACTTCAGGCAGATCGAGTCCCTCCCTGAGCAAGTTGATACCGATCAGGATATCAAACTCACCTAGTCGCAGAGAGCGGATGATCTGGTTGCGCTCTATGGCATCGAGATCTGAGTGCATATACTGCACCTTGAGCCCCAGATCATTGTAGTAGGTGCTGAGCTCCTCTGCCATCTTTTTGGTCAGCACGGTGACCAGTACCCGCTCGCCTCGACCAATCACCTCTTTCATGCGGTCATGCAGGTTTTCGACCTGGTAGGTGGAGTCGATCACTTCAATCTCAGGATCGAGCAGTCCTGTAGGGCGTACCACCTGCTCTGCTACGACGGAAGAGAGCCCCACTTCTAGTTCATTGGGTGTGGCAGAAGCGAAGAGATAGTGCGGTGCCTTATGGATATACTCGTCAAACATCAGCGGGCGGTTGTCCAGCGCAGAGGGCAGACGAAAGCCATACTCTACCAGCACCTCTTTTCTCGAGCGGTCTCCCGCATACATCCCCCGAAACTGCGGTAGTGAGACATGAGACTCATCGACGATCACCAGATAGTCATCATGCATCACCTCAAAATAGTCCATCATGGAGTAGGGGGTCTCTCCCGGTTTCTTCCCTGTAAGATGCCTGGAGTAGTTTTCAATGCCTTTGCACATACCCGTGGCTTCTATCATCTCCAGATCGAACTCTACCCGTTGCTTGAGACGGTTGTATTCCACCATCATATCCAGCCCTTTGTAGTAGGCGAGCCGTTCTGCCAGCTCCTCTTCGATACTTTTGACAGCCCGTGCCAGCTTCTCTTTGCCTACGATGAACTGATTGGCGGCATAGATAGTGGCCTCTTTGAGGGTTTCTCCTTTTTCTCCTGTCAGAGAGTTGAAGTGATAAATTGCTTCGATCTCATCTCCGAAAAACTCTACCCGTATCGCCAGCTCATCAGAGTAGGCAGGGTAGATGTCGATCACTTCACCGTTGACCCGGAAGTTGCCGATATCAAAAAAATCATCATTGCGCTTGTAGCCCATATCCACAAGCTTGAGCAGGAGGGCTTTTTGGTGGTACGCTTCGCCTACGACCAGTTTCTGTACGATGGTTTTGTAGTCTTCCGGCGAGCCCAGTCCGTAGTTGGCGGAGACCGAGGCGATAACGATGACATCTTTGTGGCTGAGTAGCGAAGCAGTGGTGGAGAGTCTGAGGCGCTCAAGCTCCTGATTGATAGAGCTGTCTTTCTCGATGAAGAGATCCTGTCGGGGGATATAGGCTTCAGGCTGATAGTAGTCATAGTAGCTGATGAAATACTCGACATGGTTGTTGGGGAAAAAGGAGCGAAACTCACTATAGAGCTGGGCAGCGAGGGTTTTGTTGTGGGTCATGATGAGGGTGGGTTTTTGGGTCGCCTCTATCACCTTTGCCATAGTATAGGTCTTGCCCGAGCCTGTGACACCCAGCAGGGTTTGGTAGCGGTTGCCCTCCTCTATAGATTGGCTGAGCTCTGCTATAGCTTCAGGTTGGTCGCCGGAGGGAGCGTAGGGGCTGCTTACAAGGAATTTTTTCATGAAGAACTCCTTGTAAGCAAATTAAAAATTAAAAAGTAAAAAGTAAAAAGGGTATGATTTGGCATTATTTTTTGCTTTTTGTTTTGAGTTTCTTTATGATGGAGACAAGAAGTCCTATAATCTCTTTAATATCGCTTAGGAGACTGACATACATAGTTTCTGAGATAAAGTTTGTGTCATGGAGTAGATTGATCCAATATTTTGTCTCATTGGCTTCTTTCAGGCTGACAGTGAGTTTGTTGATAAAGTCAGCATGAGATTGTGCAAATTCAGATTCACTTACCAAAGCACCTATGGAGGTGCCAGAACGCAAAATTTGTTTGCTAAGCACATACTCTTTCTTTTCCTTTGTAAGATACCGCGATAAATTGACCGCTCTTATAGCAAAAGCATAACTTTTTTGATGTAAAATATTATCTTTTTGCACAGCATTGCTCCCAAAGTCTATCGTATTTTTAATTTTTAATTTTTAATTTTTAATTCTTACGCTATTATAGCAAAACAAAATAATCGGAGAATAACCCATGCAGGCAATAGACAGACTCAAAGAAAAGATCGAAGCGATACGAAACAGTTACCAGGCAGCCCAGGAGGAGATTGGTAGACTCAAGACAGAGCTGGCAAGTGCAAACAGCAATGGTACAGAGCTGGAGACACTAAAGCGTCAGCTTGCAGAGAGAGACGCGCAGGTAGCAGCACTCAAAAATGAACTTGTGGAAAAAGACACAGAGATCGAAGCGATCATTGCCAAGGTAGAGACGCTGTTGGCCTAGACTTACTATAGTATATACAAAGGGGTGAGCATGAGAAAAGTAGCACTGACCGTCAACGGTATGCGGTTCAAGACCAAGGAGCTGGATGACGGCTTTGTAGATTTTGTCGAAGACCACTTCAGGGATGCGCAGATCAACCTGCATGAAGACAACAGCGCAGAGCGGCTCTTTATCGCCTACCTCAAACTGGCAGGCCGCTATTATAGAGACGACAAAGAGATCAGAAACCTGCTCAAAGAGATAGAAAGTATCTAATTTCTATCATTTTATGGGCTATTTGACATTTTTTAAGGTTTTTTGACATTTTTCTGTTATACTTCTGGCATGACTAGTTATTGAACTAGGACATACATCAAAACACAGGAGTTTATCATGACTAACATGAGACGCGGATTTACTATGATCGAATTGATCTTTGTTATCGTAATTATCGGAATTTTGGCAGCAGTTGCCATCCCAAAACTAGCAGCTACCAGAGGCGATGCAGAGGGCGCAAAAATAGCCAACAATTTGGCAACATGTATTGCTGATGCTGGTGGGGCATACCTTAAAACTGAAGCTTTTGATCTCACATCAATAGCCTGTACTACAGGACTTAAAGATGGTGCAGCAGCTGATTGCTATGGACTAACTAAGGATGATCAAAATGGTTCACTTACTGTTAAAGATGTGGGTTCATCTAACTCCTGTAAGCAAGCACATAAAATTTCTGCTAAGAATAAGATGTCTGATGCTACAGGTGTTAAGCACCAATTCTAGAAAACTTTTTATTCCCTTGTTCCATATCTCCGGATATGGGACATTCTCCAATGATCCCCCTTTTTTATTACTGACAATATTTGATAAAATATCACTTATTAGATGTGTTACGACTCACTGTAATTTTGACATTTTATAGCTATAATATCATGCATGGGAGAAAAGAAAAGCGTATGCAGAGAGCATTTAGCATGATAGAGCTTATCTTTGTGATAGTGATCATCGCGATACTGGCTGTTGTGGCTATACCAAAATTGGCAGCCACAAGGTCAGATGCCGAAGGAACTAGGATCGTCAGTGCACTTTCGGTATGTATCAATGACGCAGGCAGTGCCTATATGAAGTGGGCGTCGTTTCGTCATACAACGCAACCGGATCACGCAACTGCAAGCTGCAAAACAGCAAGATATTGTTTTGATCTGGTGGAGTCAGATGACAAAGGAAGTCTGACTGTCAGCAGCAACGCAAATGCGGAGAAGGTATGCCAGGAGGCAAAACGTATTGCTGAACAAAACCTACTGACGGCAAATCATGTATTTTCTTTTTAGCGTGCAAGTAGCCGGAACAGATAATATAAAAGTATATCAAGACAATGAATAAAAAAATGGTATAATCAAGAAAAAAGATACCCATTATGAGAAAAGGAATAAGAATGAAGCGAGCATTTACTATGATCGAACTGGTCTTTGTGATCGCAGTGGTAGGGATACTGGCAGCAATAGCTATCCCAAAATTTGCCATGACCCGGAATGATGCGGTCATTACCAAAGCAAAAACCACTGTGGCTGCACTACGCTCTGCGATAGCTACAGAGCGCCAAAAACGGATACTCAAAGGGAAGTTTGACGACATTACTGGCGATGAGGCTGAAGCGCTTCTGGAGTATGGTTTGGGTGATAGGTGGACGCATACAGCAGGGGAAAGCACCTTTACCTTTACTGCTCCTGATGCTACAACATGTGTGTTTAGCGTCGGCGAGAGCGGAAAGAAGAATAAACTTGTCAAAACTTCGTGTAATGTACCCGGCATGAGTGATCTCTAGCCTGCTCTGTCTCTATTTTGCATTACTATGAAACCATACTGCTGCGCTCCAGTGCGCCGCACCTAACCTATCATTCTCCGCATCTCCTGTGCGCCGGAAGTGTCGTCAGTGTCCCTCTCCACAGTACAGAAAAACAGGCCGTTATACTGCGAGAAAAAGAGAAGCCTGCCTTTGAGACCGAAGCGATTATAGCAGAGACGGGAGAAGTGTATAGTGCTGAGCAGATGGAGATCGCCAAATTTATCTCAGCGTATTATTTCTCTTCATTTTCGGAAGCGATATCGTTGTTCATTCCACACACCGTAGGGTGTTGTCCCCCGACAACACCTTCTTATGCAGAAATTCAAAAACAAGTTTATGGTATTGTGGGGGCACAACACCCTACGGTGACGACTGTGTCTTATGATAGGG
>JALWVW010000015.1 GCA_027079365.1 Campylobacteraceae bacterium
CGCTGTGCCACAGGAAAAGAGCTTGCCAAATACTGGATGCACAATGGCTTTGTACAGATAGATGGAGAGAAGATGTCTAAGAGTCTGGGCAACAGCTTCTTCCTCAAAGATGCGCTCAAAGCCTATGATGGTGAAGTGCTGCGCTTCTACCTGATCTCTGTCCACTACCGTAATGACTTCAACTTCAACGAAGAGGATCTGCTCTCCAGTAAAAAGCGTCTGGACAAACTCTATCGCCTCAAAAAACGCCTCACACCAGGTAAAGCATCTATAGCAAACAAGGCATTCAGGCAGATGCTACTGGATGCCATGAGTGATGATCTCAACATCTCTGTGGCACTCTCAGTCATCGATGAAATGGTTGCCACTGCCAATGAAATACTGGACAAAGAGCCTAAAAATAAACTACTCAAAAAAGAGACACTTGCCAATATAGCGCTGATCGATATGCTGCTTGGCTTTGGAGGCAAAGAGCCATTCAGCTACTTTCAAATTGGCGTAAGTGATGCGATTAAAATACAGGTAGAGACACTTATAGCACAAAGGACTGAAGCCAAAAAGATCAAAGACTTTGCTACTTCTGATGCCATTCGAGATACACTTAAAGATATGGGGATTGCTATTATGGACACAGCGGAAGGGACGCTTTGGGAAAAAGCATAAGCCTGCATGATATATATCTCGCCCTCATATAGCCCAATAAAGCTAAGATTTCCTGTGCTATAATAAGAGACACAAGGGGGACTGCACTATGTATACAGTAGGTAACTTATTGGTCAAGGTAATGATAGTTTTTCTATGCGGTATTACTCTGTTGGGTGCCAACCAGCATCCAGATCCTCTCTCTCTTTTTAGTAACCGTCCCAATAAACCACGATACACTAAGCACCAAACCAAAACACCACATATCGTCCATTATGTCGCTTCGAAGCGATCACTTGCCAGCTACGGACGCATGCGTGGTGAATATCTAGGCCCCATCAAAAACAGCGCTGCCACAAAAATGGAAACTGATATTTCCATTTACACCCATCACACCTTGACCCCAAAGCCGTATTTGGAGCTCAAGGCAATTGATGGCCCACTTCCTCGCGATTATGCAGCCCTCTTTTTGAGATCTAAAACATTACTGGATCTACTTAAGCCCACCCTTAAAATCATCGTCGACAAATCACTTCAGCGCATTTTTGTCTATCGTGACCTGGAACATCTTTACACCTTTAAGTCCTCCACTGCAAGACGGGGATACTATACAATCACAGGTACCTTCAGACCTCTGAGTCTGGAGCGCATGCACTACTCCAAAAAATACCATAACTCCCCTATGCCCTGGTCAATCTTTTTTCACGGTGGATTTGCTATACATGGTACAGAGTCTATTTATAGGCTTGGCACTCCTGCATCTCACGGCTGCGTTCGTACCCATCCTGTCAGTGCCAAACGCATATTTGGACTGATCAAAAAATACGGCCGTAAAAATACCAAGATTATCGTAAGAAACTAACCTGCTTCTCTTTTAATAGTCTTATCATGGTATAATCGCGGCAATATCATTACGGAGCCACCATGTCACTATGTACCTACCAAACCCTCAAAAAATTTCTCTTCAAGCTGGAGCCGGAAACGGCACACACACTCGCCAGCTGTGCGCTACGCTTTGCTTCGCACTGCCCACCACTGCTGCGCTGCATGAAAAAGCGAAACTTTGTCTCACACCCTATACTGAAGCAGACCTTTTTTGGTCGCACCTTTCACAACCCAGTCGGTCTGGGCGCTGGCTTTGACAAAGATGGACAGTATATCACAGCGATGCCGACACTGGGATTTGGTTTTACAGAGATTGGTACCGTCACGCCCCTCTCACAAGAGGGAAACCCCAAGCCCAGACTCTTCCGGCTTGTCGAGGATGAATCACTGCAAAATGCCATGGGATTCAACAACCGTGGCGCAGACTATATGCTCGAACGCCTCAAGAAACTTTACTTTTTTGACTACCCCATCGGCGTCAATATCGGCAAAAACAAACTGACGCCGGAAAATATCGCTCTACGAGACTACAAAAGCCTCTTTGAGACCTTCCGGGACTATGGAGACTATGTCGTCATCAATATCTCCTCACCCAACACCCCAGGACTCAGAGACCTGCAGAACAAACAGTTTATCAAAGATATCTTTGCGGCAGCCAGAGAGATCACCAGCCAGCCCGTCCTGCTCAAGATCGCACCCGACATGACCCCAAAGGATGCCATCACACTCTGCAACACCGCCATCGAAGCAGGCGCAGCAGGCATCATCGCTACCAATACCACCATTGACTACTCTGTAACAGACAGCCCAGACAAAAAAGACTTTGGTGGTATCAGCGGCAAGCTTCTCAAAGAAAAAAGCTACACCCTCTTCCAAACCATCGCTAAAGAGCTCTACGGTAAAACCCTGCTCATCTCTGTAGGTGGTATCGACTCTGCCGAAGAGGCCTACCGTCGTATCAAGGCTGGTGCCTCATTGGTACAGGTGTACAGTATGCTGGTCTACAAAGGCCCTTCACTGGTACGCGATATCAACCGTGGACTGACCAACCTGCTGGAAGCAGACGGATATAAACATATCTCGGAAGCCATTGGCGCAGACTGGAAA
>JALWVW010000016.1 GCA_027079365.1 Campylobacteraceae bacterium
TGAGTTTGTTTTTGAAGGCTTACAACAAGCCATAGATACAGTGCCACCAGTAATTGAGTTTAAAAAACGTTTTAAGCCATTTGTTGAAGATGAATTTCCTGCTTTATTGGCAGCTAATAAAGGGGATGAAGAGCAAGGGTATGCAGTGATCGCTCATCCTTATGCTTCACAGTCTTGGAAAACTTACCTTAATGATCTCAAGTGCAAGGACGACAATAAGGAGACGATGCCAAAGATACTATGTATCGGAGCAGAGGGCGGTTGGGTAGACTATGAAGTGGACCTGCTTTGCACACATGGTTGTGCCGCTGTGAGTTTGGGAGAGAGGATCTTGCGAACAGAGACAGTGATGAGTGTGTTGCTTGGTCATTGGTTGGAGGTATGAGATAGTAAAGAAGATACCAAAATAGAAGATAATACAGTGTATACTGAAATAGCAAAGAGGATGGAGAAGTAATCATGCTAGCAATATCAAACACCGTCACCCTAGAAGAAAACGAAGTAGAGATCTCTGCCATACGGGCGAGTGGTTCTGGTGGGCAGAAGGTCAATAAGGTCTCTGCGGCGATACATCTGCGGTTTGATATAGAGGATTCTTCTCTTCCTGACTACTACAAGGAAAAGTTACTCTCCCTCAAAGACAAACGCATCACCAAAGAGGGCATCATCGTCATCAAATCCCAACAGCACCGAAGCCAAGAACAAAACAGAGATGAGGCACTGGAGCGTTTGGTAGAGCTCATCAAGAGCGTGACGATTACGCAAAAAAGACGAGTGCCTACCAAGCCCACAAAGGGCTCTGTGGGCAGGCGACTGGACTCCAAAAAGAAACAGGCGAATAAAAAACGCCTGCGTGGAAAAGTGGAGAGTGAGTAGTGTTTACTTAGTGGGGCAATAAATTAAGATGAACAGCTAATGTGGGATATGCCTGCGATCTGGAAGAGTTCGGCCGGCTTTCGTCTGTAGTATGTATCTTCTGTCTCTTTGGATTGTTCATCGTAAGGATGTGTCATAACTTCTTGTAACTCTCTTGTAAGAGCATAGTTTCCTTCATCGGCTTGTTGGTATGCCGGTACAAGGAGCCACTCTCGTAAAGTGTACTTTGGGTTCACGCGTTTCATCTGTTTGGAGAGTGCTTCATGCGAGAGAGGGGAGGTGCCGATGAGGGCTCTCCATTTTTCAAGCCAGAGTGACCACCGCTCCAGGGTTTGACTGTCTGTGGTTTGATGATAGAAACTTTTTTTAAGTGCTTGTATGTCTTCGGGGATATGGGAAAGTTCACGAAAGAAGAGGGTGTAGTCGACTGTTGTTTGGCGCATGAGTACCTCAAGTGCTCCAAATAGTGTTGCCTCAAAAGTCTCCAGCCCAAGTTTGCTAGCCCACATGGTTGTCATTTTGGATTGCATGACTTTGTCGAAGCCTTTGTCTATCTCTTCTAGGCTACCTTGGGCATCCTTATTGTCTCTTAGCAGAGGAAGCAGCGCCATGCAGAAGGTATGAAAGTTTTTCTTGGCAGCATGGGGTTGGTTTAAAAATGAGAAATGTTCTCCTCCTCCTGTCCATGGCTGATACCTGGGGTCATACACATCACAAAACCCAAAGGGGCCATAGTCAAGGGTAAAACCTCCTACCGCACAGTTGTCACTGTTGAAGTTTCCCTGACAGTAGCCGACGCGTATCCAGTGTGCGACAAGAGAGGTGAGGCGAGAGCGAAACGCATTGGCAAGATGCAGCACTTTTTCTGTGGTAGGCAAATCTTTATCTATGTCCTCACTATACTCACGCTCAATCAGATGCAGCACTATCTGCTCAAGCTCTTGCATTGCTTTGGGGTGTTCATTCTTGCGTGCGCGGCGCCCAAAGAGTTCGATTTGACCCACCCGTATAAACGAAGGTGCTACTCGCGTAGCAATAGCCACAGGCTCAGCTATCATGACCTCAGGGTCTATGGAGTAGGAGTGTTCTCTATACCATGGGCGACTTACTTGTTCCGTCTTGGATACATACAAGCTCAGGGAGCGTGAGGTAGGTATGCCTAGGGCATGCATATGCTCTTGTGCCAAGAACTCTCTCACACTGGAGCGCAACACGGCACGACCATCTGCGCCACGGCAATAGGGTGTTTTGCCGGCACCTTTGAGTTGCATTTCCCAACGCTTACCATTTATGACTGCTTCAAGTACAGAGACAGCACGACCATCACCATAACCGTTTCCTGTGCCAAAGGGGCATTGCTGGTAGTATTCTGTACCATAAATAGAAAGGGCATACCCTGTCGCCCAACCAGTATTTCTCAACGGTTTAGGTACTTGCGAGAGGTCACTGGAGAACATACGGATAAAGTCGGATGACTGAGCCAGGCTCTCTGCGAAACCCAGTTCGGCAAATAGGCTTTTGCTGTGCGCAATGTACTGTGGATGTTCTATGGGTGTTGGCTTTACAGGGACATAATGCCCAGAAAAAACTTCTCTGGCGATATGGTCAGCACCCTCCTTCTTGGCCTGGAGGTCACAGTTAAGTGTATCCATCAGTGAGTAGTCTGCAAATGATGCTAGCTCATCCAGTGTCTTGATGTGGGTAGGTGTTTCAGGGTTCTGTGTCGTAATGCTCATGTAGGTTCCTTGTGTATGCCG
>JALWVW010000017.1 GCA_027079365.1 Campylobacteraceae bacterium
ACGGTCAAAGATCTGGAAGAAAGAACCGCTGAGCAGCTTATCACAGAAAAAGTATCCAAGCTTTACAACGATGAGCTCAAACCAAAGCTCCTGGAAGCATTGGTCGCTAAGTATGACTTTGATCTACCGGAGAATATCGTAGAGCAGGAGATTGATAATCTGGTCAATGGCAAAGCACAGGGCATGACACCGGAAGAGATCAAGGCAGTGCAGGAGGATGCCAAGAAGCTGGAAGCACTGAGAGAAGAGACCAGAGAGGATGCTGTCAACAGTGTCAAGGCAACTTTTATTGTCGATGCGATTGCCAGAGAGGAGAAAATATCTGTAGACGACCAGGAAGTACAGCAGGTGCTTTACTATGAGGCAATGATGGCGGGACAAAAACCGGAAGATGTTATAGAGCACTACAAGAAAAACAATTTGATTCCTGCGATTAAAATGGGCATGATTGAAGATAAACTCTTCGGCAAGCTTTTGGGTCTTGACAAAGAGCAAAAATAACAACAGAAAGGTGCATGATGAGCTATATCCCCTATGTGATCGAACAGACTGGACGCGGTGAACGAAGCTACGATATCTACTCTAGGCTTCTCAAAGACAGGATCATTATGCTTAGCGGCGAGGTCAATGATGCTGTTGCCTCCAGTATCGTGGCACAGCTGCTGTTCCTCGAAGCACAGGATCCAGATAAAGATATCTATTTCTATATCAATTCTCCGGGTGGTGTGATCACTTCAGGGCTCTCTATTTTTGATACGATGAACTATATCAAATCTGATATAGTGACAATCTGTATCGGCCAGGCGGCATCTATGGGTGCTTTTCTGCTGGCGAGCGGCACTAAGGGCAAGCGCTATGCACTTCCCCATGCACGTATTATGATCCATCAGCCTTCGGGCGGTGCACAGGGGCAATCGACAGATATTCAGATCCAAGCTCAAGAGATCCAGCGACTCAAAGATACGCTCAATGAAATTCTGGCAGAAAAAACCGGAAAAAAAGCCAAAGTAATCGAAAAAGACACTGAAAGAGACAACTTCATGTCCTCTGAAGAGGCAAAAGCCTATGGACTGATTGACAAAGTCTTAACCAAGAGCCTGACATAGGAAAGCAGATGGTACATGATATCGTAGTCTATCCCGATAAAAGATTGAAGCTTGTTTCGGAAGAGGTTGCAGCATTTGATGAGACCTTGCATACGCTTCTGGATGATATGTATGAGACGATGATCGCAAAAAATGGTGTAGGGCTGGCTGCCATACAGATCGGTGTAGCCAAACGGGTTTTGGTCGTCAATGTGCCCCTTGAGAGTGATGAGGAGGAGAGTGAT
Organism: Campylobacteraceae bacterium; assembly: GCA_027079365.1. Taxonomy (GTDB): domain Bacteria; phylum Campylobacterota; class Campylobacteria; order Campylobacterales; family Sulfurovaceae; genus JAAXPZ01. The sequence continues at coordinate 1,331 of JALWVW010000017.1, forward strand.
CTACAGCCAAAGGAGAACACACTCGAGATTATCAATCCTGTGATTACCTACCGTAGTGACGAGAAGATCAAGTTCCAAGAAGGCTGCCTCTCGGTACCTGGATTTTATGAAGATATAGAGCGCCATGCCATGGTAACGATTGAATATCAAGACAGGCATGGAGAGTATTTTACCATAGAGGATGATGCCTTTTTGGCTGTGGCACTTCAGCATGAGATAGATCACCTGGATGGTAAACTTTTTATCGAGAAACTCTCCTATATCAAGCGCAAAAAATTTGAAAAAGAGTGGAAAAAAAGGGAAAAATAGCCTGATCCCTAGCCACTAGCCCAAATAATATGACAATTTGACATATTATCACTGAACTATACTTCCCTTTACTATAATGATACCATGACTATAGAGGATGGTATCATGAATGCAAAACTAGACCAAGCTACAGAGAACACAACTTCCAAAACTATTGCACAAGAGATAAGCGATAAGAAAGAAACCATTGTCAACAGATTGACCTCTGCAGTACTTGAAGGGACGCAGGCAAAAGTCATAGAGATAGAGGCGACTTTTACCAAAGGACTTCCGGGGTTTACTATCGTGGGACTTGCCGGTAGCGACATACAAGAGTCCAAGGAGCGCACCAAGGCCGCACTCTTGACCAATAATTTTATCTTCCCTCCGCTCAAGATCACGATCTCGCTGGTGCCATCCGAGCTAAAAAAGACAGGAAGTCAGCTCGATCTGCCCATAGCACTACTGATCGCGCTCAACAAAATAGAGATTGACGAGCCGGGACTTTTTGTGTTTGGTGAGCTGGGGCTTGATGGCAGAATCAAGTCCAGTTCGATGCTTTTCCCCCTGATCCTTTCGCTCAAAGAGCAAGGATTGATCAGTCGGGCGATTGTGCCAAAAGAAGCTATCAAATATCTTACGCATATCTCCGGAGTGGACTTTATCGCCGCAGAGACACTGAGCGAGGTGATTGGTGTGGTGAGCAAAAAGGAGTTTGCCGCCTCTACCCAGACATTTACTTATGACTCTGAGGTGCTTGAAGTGGCAGGGGTGCCATACTACTATGCAAAAGCGTACCAGAGTGACTTTGCGGATGTCAAAGGGCAGAGAGTGGCAAAGCGCGCTTCACTGATTGCAGCAGCAGGGATGCATAATTTTCTTATGGAGGGCAATCCTGGGTGTGGCAAGAGTATGATCGCCAAGCGCATGAAGGACATCCTGCCTCCTCTTTATGAGGAAGAGATGCTCTCTATCGCCAAACATCAGTTTCTCGATGGTGTTACACCTGACTT
>JALWVW010000018.1 GCA_027079365.1 Campylobacteraceae bacterium
GATGGACATTGATATCTAAAAGCAAAAACATGTTGCTTTTTCAAAAAGACAATATGAAAATGTCTATCTCTATTGCCAATAAACTTATTAGCTATACAATAGTTCAATCAAAGTAGTATGTTCACTAAAAAAGATAACAAGTACGAGGAGACCATTATAGCAGCGTTCCTTGATGGCAAATCATCAGTGTCCTTAAAGTGCAACATTAATATCTTCTCCTCGCTTGCCCTATCCACGAACAAAAGATTCTCAGTCCTCATGATGCAACACCCTATACACAAGCTGCTCCTCTATATCCCGTCTGCTGTCCAAAATAAGCAGCAGATAGACATTTCTGCCCTCTACACTATAGATGATGCGCCATCGTTTGTAGATGATTTCTCTGTAGGTTGCAAATCCCAATACCTCCAACTCTGGCACAACACGCCCTCTAAAAGGAAAATAGTCTAGATCTTGGCATTGCTCTTTGATAGCAAAGTAGATACTTTTGGCAGTGGTTTGATCTTCTCTTGCGATATAACCAATGATATGGTCAAAATCTGACACAGCATCCTCTGTCCAGTTTACCGTATATTTTTGCATGGTTTAGCGAAAGTATTTCTCTTCCATAGCAGCAAAGACCTCTTCTTGCTCTGTGACCTTACCCTCTCGTATCTGTCGTTCACTGTGGTTGATCATTTTCAGTAGCGCGAGACTATTTTGCAGAGCTTCATAACTCTTGATATCTTGCACGACAGCTTTGGCTTCGCCATTTTGGGTAATGATTATGGCTCTTTTGTTGCTATTTACTGTGCTGATCACATCAGCGGTTTTGCTTTTGAGATAGCTGATAGGTTTGATATCTTCACTTAAATGCATGTCTGAGCCTTTCTATTCAGTCCTATATTGTACTAAATTTAGATTTAATTTGGTATTAAGCCAAAAGAAACTCACTAAAATACGCCTGTATCGTCTGCTCATCCACCTTTTTCTGCTCGGCACGGAGATTATGTGCGCGTTTGTAGAAGATGTATTTTTCTATGATACCGAGTGTATGAAGTTTGTCATAGATGCCAAGCAAAAAGTCTCCCTCTTTATGCAGCACCTTCTGATGCTGTACGATAAAAAGTCTCTCGATATGCTCTACATCGTCGATAGAGCTCGCCTCCACCTCCGAATCTACAAAAAAGGCTATCTCCTCAGGTAAAAAACTCGCCTCTATCTCCTCAGCAAAACGCTTCAGAAGGATATTGATCTCTTTGCTTTGCTCGAAATTATAATCTGCATTACGAAGATAGCGATAGAGCTTGGGTTTGCTTTTTCTCCAGTTGTAGAGAGTATTGATCTGTACTTCAAAGTTTTGTGATATCTCTTTGTTGCTTAGCATGATTTTTCCTTTAGTCTCTTCTCATCAATGATGGAGTAGGTAGCCGTAGCAAATGCCACCAGCGTATCCTTGGCAAAGATCTCTATCGTGGTAAAGGCGGTTCTCTTGGTGCGGTTGACCACTTTGGCCTCGGCAGTGAGGATTTCTCCCTTGGCTGGCTTAAGATAGTTGATCTTGAGCTCGATCGTCACAGAGGTAAACTCCTTGTCTAACTGCGAGATCACCGCATACCAGCCACAGTGGTCTGCCAGTGTGGCGATCGCCCCGCCATGCACCACGCCCAAATGCTGGGTATGATGGGGGCGTATCTCAAATGCCAGCTGAGCATAGCCATCCCCCAGATCCATCAACTCTCCACCGATATACTCTAGAAATCCAATATCCTCCGGAAGCAGGTCACTAAACTGCATCTTTGACCATCACCCCGTCTGCTTCCAACAAGGCGATCGCCCTGTCTATGTCTGTCTCTGCTACCTTGATCACAAAGGCACCGATATCATGACTGTTGACCGTATAGGTATAGTGTATATCTATCTCTTGTAATAGTGATACCACCCTGTTGAAACAGCCTACTTTGTCCAGTATCTCTACCACGATGACAGGTGTGATCTTGACCGATATCCCCTTCTCGTCTAAAATCTCTTTGGTATGGGTTGCATCACCAGTCACCATACGGAGGATACCAAAATCCCCTGCTTCTACGAGATTGATCGTCTCAATTGAGACTTTGGCATCTGCCAGCATCTGCGTGATCTCATGCAGTCTTCCTCTTCTGTTCTCTAAAAATATAGAGAGTTGTTCTACGCGCTTACTCATTTTATTTCCTTTTGTCTATCACTCTTACGGCTTTTCCCATACTTCGCTCTATGGTTCTGGGCTCCACCAGTTTGACATTGGCATTGATATAGAGATTGTTGAGTAGGCTGGCCTGAATCTCTTTTTTGATCCGCTCCATCTCCCCTACGCTGTCTACCATGATATCATCACTGACCTCTACCAGTATCTCCAGTTTGTCCAAATGCCCTTTTTTGTCTGCGATGATCTGGTAGTTCAGGGTAACACCCTCTGCATTGGCTATGACATGTTCTACCTGTGAAGGATAGATATTGACCCCATTGACGATGAGCATATCATCTGCCCGTCCTACGATACTCTCCATCCTGGCATGCGTGCGTCCGCACTTGCAGGGCTCTTTGATGATCGAAGTGATATCTCCTGTACGATAGCGGATAATCGGCAGTGCCTGCTTGGTCAGCGTTGTGATGACCAGTTCGCCACGCTCTCCCTCAGGTACAGGTTCACCAGTCTTAGGATCGATAATCTCTGCGAGGAAGTGGTCTTCAAAGATATGCAGCAGCTCGCTGTGTTCACAGCTGCAGCTCACACCTGGTCCTATGATCTCGGAGAGACCATACACCTCATGATACTTGATCCCCCAGGCCTTGGCGACTTCTGCCTTGAGACCGGGACTGGTTGGCTCAGCACCAAAGATACCTGCCTTGAGTTTGTAATCCTTCTTAAAATCACTGCCTGCCTTGGCCGCCACCTCTGCCATGTGCAGGGCAAAAGAGGGCGTACAGGCCAGTACTGTCGCACCAAAATCACGCATCAACATCAACTGTCTATCCGTAAAGCCGCCACTGGCAGGCACCACCGTCGCACCTACATGTTCTGCACCATAATGAAATCCAAGTCCTCCAGTAAAGAGTCCGTAGCCGTAGCCGTTGTGTACCACATCATTGGCATCGGTACCACTCATCGTATAGACCCGTGCCATCACTTCACCCCAAACATCCATATCGTTTTGGTTGTACCCTACGACTGTTGGTTTTCCCGTGGTACCGCTGGAGCTATGCACTCTCACCACCTCTGTCATCGGCACACAAAAGAGACCAAAAGGATAATGATCTCTAAGATCCTGCTTTTTGGTAAAAGGAAGCTTCCTTACATCCTCTACACCCTTGATATCTTCTGGCAAGATACCTAGCGCATCAAACTTCTTTTTGTAAAACGGGTTAATAGCATACACTCTATTTGCCGTTTCTCTCAGTCTCGCTACCTGTGTCTCCTCTATCACCTCTCTAGGGGCACTCTCTGCCTTGCTCCATATCATACTGCTTCCTCCTTTTTTGTTTTGCTTACTTAGAGACTTTTAGCATACTCCATTGCCATGTCCAGGATCTCGATATTCTGCTGTGCTACCTTCGCATTCATCTGCGTGATGGCCTGTTTCACTTCCTCTACAGAAAAAGGGAAACCCTCAACCTTCGCCAGCGTAATACCCAGCATAAAGACATTGAGCCCCTGAATGGGAAATTCATTGTTTAGTGCCTTGGCATTGGCATCCACCAGTGTAACCTCAAAGGGCAATGCAGGGAATGCCTCCTTGGCATTGCTGATCACACTGGCTCCCTGCTTGAGCAGATGCAGGTTTCTCAGTGCCTCGTTGGCATCCAACCCGATGATCAGATCCGCCTGACCATTGTCTATCACAGGATTGCTAAAATCCCCTACTTTGATATCACAGCTGACCGCACCACCCCGCTGACTCATCCCATGGTTTTCAGTACCCAAAAAAGGGATATCCCTATTGCCTGCGCACAGTGCCAATACCTTGACCAGAAACACCACACCTTGACCACCGAAACCGGCTATAACTACCTGATACCTCATGACTTCACCTCAGTTTTCTTCTCATCTACGATAAATGCATCTGTCGGACAGATCACATCCAGACAGCCGCCACAACCCGCACAGAGGAAAGGATCGATCTCAATCTTACCTTCTGCATTGTACGCCATAGGAGGACATTTATATACCGTGGTACACTGATCACAGGCGACACAAAGCTCCGGATCAACCTCGGCAAAAATACCTGGTACCCAGTCATCTTTTCGCTCATTGTCCAGGATACAGAACTGCTTGACTCTGACCACCAGTGGCCCTTTCTGCTCCGGAGATTCAAATTGTGTCTTTACCGTTTTCATAAAGTCGATATTGTCCTGCATCTCATAGCTATAGGTATGCTCCATACACGTGATACCCATCCCCTCTACGATCTTACCGATATCGATCGCCTGATGAAAGCGCTCCGGTGTCGGTTGCCTGCCTGTCATGGCGATCGTGGAGTTGTCCAGGATCACCAGGATAAACTTATGCCCCTGATAGACAGCATTGAGCAGCGGTGGTATGCCCGAGTGAAAGAAGGTACCATCACCGATGGTTGCCACTACGGTCTTGTCTGGATCTGCCAGCGAAAAACCGCTCGCCATAGAGACACTTGCTCCCATACAGAGGATCGAGTCGATCGCCCCCTGAGAGAGTGCCAGCGTATAGCAGCCTATATCAGAAGGATAGATCGATTTTCTCTTCTTGAAAACTTTCATGATCGCATAGTAGATATCACGGTGTGGACACCCTGGACAGAGTGCCGGCGGTCGTGCCGGTACCTCAAAGCCCAGATCCAGCTTGGGTACTTCGTAGATATTGGCTCCAGCATAGAAACCCATAGATTGAAATGCTTTGAGGATATGCTCTTTTTTCATCTCGTCAATGAGATGCATCGTGCCTGTATTTTTACCATGGAGCTTGGGATGCGCCAGCTGCTCCTCTACACAGGGGTATGGTTCCTCTATGACCAATACCTGTTCATACTTCTCAAACTCTTCTCTGATTTTGGCTTCGGGTAGTGGATAGGGCATCTTGATTTTGACAATGTCTGCTTTAAGACCCAGATCGTCCAGGGTCTCCTTGGCAAAGGCATACCCTGTACCAGAAGTCAGTATCAGGAGCTTTCCTCCTTTACACTTCGCAAACTCCGGAGCCAACAGCTCCTCCCAGTTGTACTGCTTGATCGTCTCGATGCGATCGAGTACTTCATGTCCCTGTCGCAATCTGCCGTCTCTGGGCACCCCTGCCCAGCGACTCACTTCACGGACAAACTTTCCTTCATTGGGTTTGAAATTGGTTTCAGCATCCATTTCGATGATCTCTCGGGCATGACAGACACGCATGACCGGACGCATCATCACAGGCACCTGGAATTTCTCGGAGAGTGCTACGCCTTGCTTCACCATATCATAGGCATCCTGTGGTGTGGCAGGATCAAGTACAGGAATGCGGGCAAACTTGGCAAAGACCCTGCTGTCCTGCTCTGTCTGCGAGGAGTGAAATCCCGGATCATCCGCAGCAATGAGCAGCATGCCGCCCAAATTGCCTATATAGCTGGCTGACATCAAGGCATCAGAGGCGACATTGAGCCCCACCTGTTTCATCGTCGCACAGGTACGCTTGCCAGCGATTGCACCAGCATAGGCGACCTCGAAACCTACCTTCTCATTAGTGCCCCACTCTGCATAGATCGGAAGTTCCAGCTGTTTTTTGATCTTTTGCACCACCCCCAGTATCTCACTGGATGGTGTACCCGGATATCCTGATACCATATCAACATTGGCATGCACCAATCCCCAGGCGATCGCATCATTACCCATCAATGTCTGTTTCATTCACACTCCTCCTATAGTTAATAGGTATTATTCTATCGTCTCTTTTCTTAATAGAGTACAATTATTGAAAAATGAGATGCTATGATTGAAAAAATAATAATAGTTGGTAACATTTTCCTATGTTACCAACCAGAGTGGAAAGTTATGGTGTACAAATTCCTAGTGCAGCTCTACCAGGTTTTTCAGGTGGTCATCAATTCTTTTTAATACAAGCTCTCGCTCTTTCTCGGCACTGATGACAGTCAAGAGACCTTTATCGGCATAAAACTTCTCTATTTTTCCTATCAGTGCCTCATAGGTCTCATACTTATGCTCAAAGAGTGCCACCTCCTCTTCACTTGCATTCTCAGGCAGTATCCGCTCTCTGGCTACCTCTTTGCTCACCTTCAGCTCAATGACTGAGATTAGTTTGATCTCCTTGTCCTGCGCCAGAGTATCGCCCAGAATCTTCATCTGGTTGAGTCCTCGTGGAAATCCATCCATCAGTACAATATCCTTGGGTGATGCTTTGATGTGCTTAAACACCTCATAGAGGATCACATCCCCCGGTACTAAGTCTCCCTTTTCGACATATTGTTGGACGATTTTTCCCATGGTTGTACCCTGTCTGATCTCCTCTCCCAAAATCTCACCAATATGGATACTGTGTATATCCTCGGCATGCATGGCGTTGATCTTGTCACTGTAGGTTGATTTTCCTGAGCCTGGCGCACCTATCATAAATATCAATTTTTTCGGCATATGTTCCTCCCTGTTTTTCTTTTATAAATTATAACCTAAATTCTCCTGAACTATACATGATTGTTGCAAAATAGTCTACTGCACTCTCTAGGGTGTAACTTAGTGCACTCATTGTATAATATCAAAAATTGCACACTGGACAGATCATGCAACAATCACTGCCCCTTATCGACGATTTCCATTCACTGGTACTTCAAAATCGTCCCCTGGTCGATGTAAGAGCTCCCGTAGAGTTTGCCAAGGGTGCATTTCCCTATACTGCCAACCTCCCTTTAATGAACGACGAAGAGCGTCATCTCGTAGGCAAACGCTATAAAGAAGCGGGCAACGAGAAGGCCATGGAACTGGGGCATCAACTGGTCTCTGGGGAGATAAAGGCAGAGAGAGTGCAAGCATGGATCGACCAAATTCAGCAGGTGCCACAGAGTTATCTCTACTGTTTTCGGGGAGGGCAGCGCTCCCAGATCTCACAGCAGTGGCTCGCAGATGCGGGTATCCATATCCCCCGTCTCAAGGGTGGCTACAAAGCCTTCCGAAGTTATCTAATCGCGCAGCTTGAGCGCATTACACTGGACAAGAAGATCTTTGTTCTAGGGGGGCATACTGGTGCCGGCAAAACCCTGCTGCTCAAAAAGCTTCGAGAAAGTATTGACCTGGAAGGACTTGCCAACCACCGTGGCTCCTCTTTCGGGCGCTATGCCACGGGACAACCCACCCAGATAGACTTTGAAAATGCCTTAGCCTATGCGCTGATACAGCACGATGATGCCATGCATCCCCATCTTGTCGTAGAAGATGAGAGCAAAAATATCGGTAGATGCTATATCCCTCCTGCCCTCTTCTCACAGTTCAGTGCTGCAGATGTCATCCTACTGGAGACCTCCCTGGAAGAGCGGATAGAAATCACCTATGATGAATATGTGCTGGCATCCCAACACCAATATGACAGCGCACTACGCTCCGGTGGTACACCGCACAGCTGGATCGAGACCATGCGACACAACTTCCAACGCATTTACAAGAGGCTCGGAGACAAAGGCCACAGAGAGCTCACTGCGCTACTGGAAGAGGCATGGAAACATCAGCAGCAGCACCATGACCCCAGCCTGCACAAGTACTGGATAGCAAGACTGCTGTCTGAATATTACGACCCGATGTATGCCTACCAGATCGGACAAAAAGAGGAACGGGTCGTATTTCGAGGCAACCAGACAGAAATTATTGAGTACTTAAATCACATTCACAAGGATAATCTATGAAAAAAATACTTTTGACACTCTGCTTCTCTACCATGATAATATATGCTAAACTCAACATTATCTCCAGTATCCTGCCCGAACAGACCTTTATTCAGGCGATCGGGGGAGACAAGATCTCTGTCTCTCTGATGGTCAAGCCGGGGAATTCTCCACACACCTATGAGCCCAAACCCTCACAGATGCAAGATATCTCCCATGCCGATCTCTATTTGGCGATTGGTGTAGAGTTTGAAAAAGTATGGCTGCCACGCTTCAGTAGTCAAAACAGCCAGATGTCAGTCATAGATATCTCCAAGGGTATCGAGAAGCTTGCTATCACAGGAGAGCATGAGAAAAAAGGAGAAGAGCATGATCCCCACATCTGGACCAGTCCTGCCAATGCGAAGATCATCGCCAAAAATATTCTAGCTGCACTGACACAGGCCGACAGTGATCATGCCGCCTACTATCAGCAACGCTACGAAGCTTTGATGGCAAAGATAGAGCAGACAGACCATACCATCGCCAAACTACTCAGCCCTCTGCCAAAGGAGAAGCGCGCCTTCATCGTCTTTCACCCCTCCTGGGGCTACTTCGCCAAAACATACGGCCTGACACAGATCCCCATCGAGGTCGATGGCAAGTCCCCCAAACCCCGTGCCGTACAACATCTGATTCAGGAAGCAAGGAGACTCAAGATACAGACAATCCTCACCTCTCCTGAGTTTTCAGACACTATCGCCAAACAGATTGCCTCCGAACTACATGCGAAAGTACTCAAAATCAGCCCATTGGCTCCAGACTGGTCTGCCAACCTGATCAGACTGGCAGAGGCGATCGCTGCTCGATAATAGCTCATCTAATATTTAAGGCTGAAATATGAAAAGTACACCTTCGGTGATCATCAGAATATTCCTCTGGGGAGTTTTACTTATTGGTGG
>JALWVW010000019.1 GCA_027079365.1 Campylobacteraceae bacterium
CACAAACCCTCAACAACAAAATTCTAATTGCTAATTTCTAATTTGCTAGCGGGTGCGCCTTCATATACTCTTCCATCTTCTTGGAACTGGCGAGCTTGGTATAGACCTGCGTGGTCGCCATGGAGCTGTGCCCGAGCAGCTCGCTGACATCAGAGATACGGGCACCGTGATGGAGCAGATGGGTGGCAAAGGAGTGGCGAAGCTGATGGGGGGTGGCCTTGATCCCCTGTGCGGCAAAACACTTGTTGATACGATAACGCAGCTGTGCTGCACTAAGTGGTTTTCCATTCTTTTCAAAAAGATAAGTCTGGGGTGCATCGGTATCTAGATAGAGCCTGATCAGGCGTTGCAACGAAGGAAGCAGCGGGATCTGCCTACTCTTTCTTCCCTTGCCTAGTACCTCAATCCACTCTGTGCCAAGCTGGTCGATCCTCAACCCACTTAACTCACTGACACGAAGCCCCAAACCATAGAGCAGTGATATCATCAGTCTCTCTCTAGGTGCGGTCGCCTCAAGCACCTCTGCGATATGATGCTCCTCTATCGGTTTTGGGAGTGTCTGCGGTGTCTTGATGGGTGCGTCTCCAAGCAGCTTGACACTGTGTCCTCGCTGTTCGTCCAGATAGACGACCAGTGAGCGGATCGCACTGAGACGCAAGGCGATGGTCTTCTTGTGGTGTTGGGCGAGCTTGAGCCGCAATGGCATGATATCAAGTACCCACTGCCCCTCTTCCTCATAATATTCACAGGCACTGCGCATCTGGGAAAGCGCCTGCGCATAGCTCTGTACCGTATGGGGACTATAGCCTCGTACGGAGTGTAGAAAGTCGAGGAACTCTTTGATCAATACATCAAGGTTATTTGTGGCAGAAGGCATCCTGACTCCTAAAGAAGCGCACCATCCAATGCACCTCTGGAGGTCTTGGTGATACGCACGCTTGCTATCTTCCCCAATAGCTCCTCGCTGCCCTCCACAAAGACCAGCTTGCCATCATCACTACGCCCAGCTACCTTGCCCTGAGGTTTGAGCTCATCAAAATAGACAGCATGAGTCTTGCTAAGCTGCGCATCCATGATCTCATCAAGTATCTCTGTATGGCGTGCTTGCAGACGACTCAAGCGCTCCGAAGCAGCCAGAGGATCAACTTGCGCCTCATAAAGTGCTGCCTCTGTCATAGGCCGAGGAGAATACTTGAAAGAGAAAAGCTGCTCGAAACGCACCTCTTCCAGTACCGCCATCGTATCCTCAAAGTCCGCCTCACTCTCACCAGGGAAACCAACAATAATATCCGTCGAGATCGCTGCTTCGGGGCAGAGTGCACGGATCTTGGCACAGCGGCTGAGAAAGTTCTCTTTGGTGTAGCCCCGCTTCATCGCTTTGAGTAGCCTGGTAGAGCCGCTTTGCAATGGTACATGAATTTGCTTGCATATCTTTGGGTTGGAGGCAAACTCCTCCAAAAAAGCATCATCCATGTGCAAAGGATGTGGAGAGGTAAAGCGGATACGCTCCAGACCTTCGATCCTGGACACTTTCTGGAGCAGCCCGGTAAAGTCTATTTCCTCCTCGTGTGTGCCGAATCTTCTACCATAATTATTGACATTCTGTCCCAGCAGCATCACCTCTTTGGCGCCTGTAGCCACTGCTTTGCCGATCTCCTGTACAATCAGCTCACTGGGTATTGAGATTTCCTCTCCCCGCGTGGCGGGTACGATACAGAAGGTACAGCCCTTGTCACAACCGATAGAGATATTGACCATCGCCTTGAAAGGATTGCTGCGGTACTCTCCAAATGCATAACTGCTCTCATCATAGTCTGTATCTATCTCTACAGCATGGCGGGTATCGACCACCTCTGTGATCTTTGAGACATTGCGTGCACCCAGTACAAAATCCACCGAGGGTGCTCTACGAATAATTTCTTCGCCCAGATGGCTGGCGGTGCAGCCACATACGCCAATCTTGGCGGTAGGTTTTTTCTTTTTGTTAAAGACACCTATCTCTGAGAAAAGCTTAGCCACGGGCTTCTCTCTGACAGAACAAGTATTGATAAGGATCAGGTCTGCCTGGGAGACATCCTCTGTCAGCGCATAAGAATCTTTACGGTTTAGCTCTGCAATCATGTGCTCGCTATCGCGCACATTCATTGCACAGCCAAGCGTCTCTATAAAAAGTTTTTTAGGCTCCGGCATACATCTATTTCACTAGGCCTATTTGACGATATGTACTTCGTAGGTGAACTCACCTTCAATCAGTCCATACTTTATCTCCCGCATATAAACACTGTATTCTCTCTTGTCAAAGTAATCAATAAGTGCCATAATATCTTTATGCGTATTCTCTTTGTCAAAATAGAATATAGATTTGTCCGATAGTTGCTCTTCTATTTTACTAAGCTCAATGGTCTTAGGTTTTGCTTTAAGCGTTGTTCTCGCCAATTTTAGTTTCATAATAATATTTTCCTCGACAGGGCAACCCCCATTTAATTATTGTGATTCTACTTTATTTTGTGTAAAGGTATGATTAGATACAATCATCTTCTCTAAAAAAAGAAGAATCCCACACAAAGTGTTACTGTTACGCTGATTTTATCACTTGTGTGAAACTATAAAGGTACTATC
>JALWVW010000020.1 GCA_027079365.1 Campylobacteraceae bacterium
ATGACCGATGTATCGAAGCGGGTATCCCCTTTGTCGCAGAGCACTATCTGATGAATCTCATCGTAGATCCAGACACAAAGCAGGTCTTTGGTGCCACCTTTTGGAATACCCGACGAGGAGAAGTGATCGCCATAGAGTCAGCCCATACTCTCATCGCTACAGGCGGATTTGGCGAGCTCTATCATGACCATACCACCAACAGTTATGGTAGCAGCGGAGATGGTATCGCCGCAGTGCTCAGAGCAGGTGGAGTGGTGAGCAATATGGAGTTTGTGCAGTTCCACCCTACCGCGCTGCAAGACTCAGCCATTCTGATCTCTGAGAGTGCCAGAGGAGAGGGCGGCTACCTGATAGACCATCGCGGCAAAAGATTTACCGATGAGCTGGCACCCAGAGATGAAGTAGCCAGAGCTATATTCCGGCAAATGCAGGCAGGACACCATGTCCATCTGGACATCAGACATCTGGGCAAAGAGAAAATCGAAGCCTTAATGCCCCAAGAGCTACACCTGTGCCGTCTGCATGCCGGAATCGATCCTATCGAAACACCCATCCCCATCATGCCTGTAGCGCACTATACTATGGGAGGTATCACAACAGATCCTGCCTTCAAAGTCAAAGGACTGGAGCGGTGCTATGCTATCGGAGAGTGCGCCAATGCCAAAGTCCATGGTGCCAATCGACTGGGTGGCAATTCGCTGCTTGAGATCATAGCCTTTGGGCGACTGGTGATCGATGTAATCGTAGCACAACAGGTCAAACTCCTCTCTTCTGAGTCTCTCCAAACCCGACAGATCAACCACGACACTGCCATCATAGAGAAGATTGTCGCCAAACCCAATGAGATAAATTTCTACCACAAACGCAAAGTACTGGGCAAACTCATGTATCGTGATGCGGGCATCATCCGCCATAGAGATGCGATGCATGAAGCAGAGATCTATCTGGACGAGATCACTGCCAAACTGGATATCATGGGAGTAGGAGACAAGTCCAGAACCCACAACCAAAACCTCATAGAGTTTCTAGAGTTCCGTAATGCCCTCTTGCTGGCACAGGGTGTACTCAAAAGTGCCATCCTCAGACAAGAGAGCAGAGGCGCACACTATCGTGAGGACTTCTCACTCGAACGCAGTGACCTGCAAGCTGAGACCCTATGTAGACTCTCTGTGGGAAAGCTAGCGCTCAGTATCGGAGGGTTTGACACATGAAGCTCACTATCCAAAGAGGTCAGACCCCAGAGACCTTCACGCTGCAGGCTACCAAGGCGGTCACCCTTCTCTCCGCACTCTACGAGATCAAGTCCAAGCTCGACCCTACCCTGACCTTTGGCGCAGGGTGCCGCAGCGGTGTGTGTGGCAGCTGCGCTGTGCTGGTCAATGGCAAAGAGAAACTGGCATGCAGCTACACATACCAAGACAATGACCTGATCGAGCCGCTACGCTATCACCCCGTACTGCGAGACCTCAAAGTTGATAAAACCCAAGCGCATGATACGATCAAAAAAGTTGTCGCCAAGCCTCTTGTTTTCACTAAGATACCTACCCCCGAAGATGAGTCTAAAACCAAGCGTCAAACCGACTGCATCCTCTGTGACAGCTGCTACTCAGCCTGCCCGGTACTGGCAGTCAATCCAGACTTTTTGGGGCCTTTTGCCCTGACCAAAGCCTGGCGATATGTTGCAGAAGGAGGATCCCCACAAGGGGGTGCCTCTACGATAGAGGCGATCCAACACAACGGCATCTGGGACTGCACTCTCTGCGGAGAATGTACCATTGTCTGCCCCCAAGGCATCGATCCCAAAACAGATATCATGATGCTGCGAGGGGAATCGGGCAAAGCTGGATACAGTGACCCAAACTTTGCTGTACAGGATTTTGGTACGCCTGATTTTGGAGGTGGGTTCGATCCCAATATTGGGTTCTAGTCGATCGTTGCCTCGATGTAGGCGCACCCACGTGAGTGTGCTGTATCATCTGTACCGTTAATATCACCAATATTGATCGTGACATCACTGCCCGAGATCGTTCCGTTAGTTGTTGTGACTGCTGCACAATTGCATACAGTTGAAATATTCTGCACTAGACTGCCTGATCGTATGTAGGTTAAGTTGTCTCTTCCGCTACCTGTCAAACTATCATGCACAGTTGCATTTTCAGCATTTCCATCACCTGTATTATCCACTGTAAAGCAATACCTTACGATCGCACCAGGGATTCGCTTGGGATTATTTGTCGTGTTGACAGGATCACTCATGACGATGGAAGTTTTAGTAATGTGCATATCTGGCATGGCTGTGTTACTGAGAGTGATGGAGTTGGTCTGTCCGGCATTGGTATTGGTATCTCTGGTAGGTATATAGTTTGTACAGTTTGTTGCTTTTTTACTTGCAACCGCTGTAGCAGAAAGTTCCCAACAAAGAGATGTATCACTGTCGTTTGCATTGGGTGTCAAAGCGATGGACTCACCTGTGGCTGCGCCACTTAATCGGCTATTTTCACTTCCACTCCAGTTTACTGTTACACCAAGCTGACTTGTAGATATACTATCCACGGCTCCTCCGCTCCCATAAGCTATATAGTCACTCGGGACAACACTGAGTGGCTGATTGTCT
>JALWVW010000021.1 GCA_027079365.1 Campylobacteraceae bacterium
AATGTATTTGCTATTTTTAGAGATGATGGCAATATCGCTTTGGCAAAAATGATTATAGAGCGTACTTCCCATCGTATGTCAGAGGAGATAGGCAGTCTCTAGGGGGAAGCGGATCCCGGGGACACCTATTGTTAGAGGTGCTCCTTATGTATCCTTTCTTTTATCCCAGGTGATTCTGATCTGCTTGGGCATATAGTACTTGAATTGTTTGGGGTGGATGAAAAAATCCACATGCCCAACTTTCTCTCTGATCTCTTCCCACTTTTCGATCTCAAGATGTATAGCAAGCACGCCAAGGGTAGGAAGTTTTGTGAAATCTTCTCTTATTAGACGATTTCCAAGTTCTGTAAGTTCGGGATTGTGTCCAACAAGAAAGATACTTTC
Organism: Campylobacteraceae bacterium; assembly: GCA_027079365.1. Lineage (GTDB taxonomy): Bacteria > Campylobacterota > Campylobacteria > Campylobacterales > Sulfurovaceae > JAAXPZ01. Next base: position 385 of record JALWVW010000021.1, read on the forward strand.
GTCGCTGTTTTCCTGTAGAGACAAAATGTTTATCAGGGTTTCAGGGCGTGCCATATAAAGCTCTTCCATATAGTGAATACGGCCTTTGTATTTGATTTTTTTAGCCAGTTTGTCTGCGGTCAGTTGTGCGCGAAGGGCAGAACTGGAAAGTATAAGGTCAGGGTTTAGTTTTTGTAAAGAAAAATAAGAGCTGATAGTCTTTAGATCCTGTTTGCCGCGCTTACTGAGTCCCCGCTCAAAGTCACTGGCTCCGGCATCACTCCAGTCAGATTTTGCATGTCGTATCAAGTATACCGTTTTGATATGTTACCACCTGTATTGTATATTTTAAATTGCTTGGGTAATTGTATCATGCAGACACCTAGTTTTCCATAAAGTACATGATGTGTATTCTGTTTTTTGATGGGAATAGAAGAGGTATGTTTGCTGATGTAATAGCTTTTGAGAAATAGCACACAATACTTCGACATAATGTTTGGTATCCGAAGACACAATTTTGTCACAAATTCTTGTTATAATGTAGCAGGAGGGTGAAGCGATGCAGATTCTAAAATATATGATTTTAATGGTACTACTACAGATTACTTTTATGGATATGGTTTTTGCTGACAGTATAATCAATCTAATCTCTACAAAAACATTAAATAAGAGTATACTTGGAGAGTAGCTGTAAAATTTACAATGAAGAAGATATGCGAAACGGTACAGTAAAATGTTTGGCTTTTCTATCATTGTCAAGTCTGCCCTTGCTTAGTGGAGTGAGTGAAATTGACTATATGCCAGATATACCGGATATCATAAGGAAAAGAGCACCTGCATATTCTGTCAGCGGCTGTGATCAGCAGAGCTGCCACCTGCAAGACAACTCAAATAGATCCTGCAAGGAGACGAGAGATGAATACACAATATCAAAATACAATTAAAAAGCATAATCCGAGCATTTATATCAAACTTTTTACAAGACTTGCAAATATGATCGCAAACAGATCTCTCTATGCAAGCTTATGTGGAATAATGATATTATTGACGACTTCAGCCTTGGCGACACAGAAAGGTCCGGTGCAGGCTATCGTGGCAGATGTTCCGAGTAGGAGGGGTACACTGTTGTATATTGATCAGTTTCGCATCAATCCCGAGGTCTCTAGACTACTGCCAAAGCATATCTTCATCGTTACCTCGAAAACACTGATTGCTCTACGCGATCAGGTACAGGGGAAAAATGATGCAGCAATGGAAAAGATCGCCCGTGATGAAGGCTGGTCAGAGTTTGGTACTATCTTTAACTATTCTGGCGCCGTAGGTACACTAGGCGAACATGTAGGTCAGCTTGGGGGGCTGTCCAATGTCAATAGTGCTCTCACCGAGCTGGGGCTTTTCATGACGGTGTGGCAGGTCTCGATGGACCTGTCACGTGGGGACAACACCAGTGCAGGCATCAATAGTTATAAAGGGATGATGTATTATGCTATCGGTAAATTCGGCTGGCCTGCACTGCAAATCTCTAGTGTAGCGATTTTGGCAATCGACATTGCACTGAACACTTTTGGTAGCAATGCCTGGCTGGCACGCACTGATGCTTGGCGTCAATCTTACACTGCATATTATCGTGAAAGCGAGGCAGCTGCGCATGCCGGTGAGCTGGGTTCTGTGAGTCAGGTTGTGCCCGACACGACAGAGCAGGCAGTGGCAAAAATCCGTGCCCAGAAAAGTGGAGGGCGTTCCACTAACCAATGGAAAATTTTGCTGGATTACTACTATCGTAAGGCAAAGACACCGGAGAGATTCAAGGGTTTGGTTGCCAATGAGGTGGACCGCTATGTGGGTCGCTACTGGAGCAGTAAAGAATTTACCGGAATGCTTGCGGGCTATCGTCAAACTCAGGTGGGGCTTGCACCGGGCACCAGCCTCACAGATGAAATCCGCAAGAAACTCGAGGATGAGCACCGGACAAAACTGATGGCGATGTTCGTGGTCAAGATATTTCCAGAGATTGCCCGAAATGCTTGGCTAAGAGCCCTATCGAAGCAGGTTACAAAGATGAATGCAATACTACGCCCCGCACTGAACGATACCTATCAAGTCGAGGTTTCAGCATATGGCCTGCAAGCACCAACACAATTTTTTATCAAGAAGCCCTCAGGTGGGAAATGGGGTGGAAAGATTGCACCCGGGAAACCACGCCGATTCAAGATTACCAAGCTGGCGTATCTGCGTGCAGGCTTGCCCA
>JALWVW010000022.1 GCA_027079365.1 Campylobacteraceae bacterium
CTCTTCATCCAGATGTACCTGCATCGCCTCTTGACGAATACGCTCCAGATCTTCTGCTGTGGCAACCTGCTCGATCGTACCAAAGCTATTATTGGCTGCTCGTCTAGCGATTTCCAGTTCTTCTTCGTGGGTATTATAGCCCACTACTACCTTCATCATAAATCGATCCAGTTGCGCTTCAGGAAGCTCGTAGGCACCCTCCTGCTCCACAGGGTTCTGTGTTGCCATAGTCAAAAAAGGAAGATCCAGATGGAAGGTTTCATCCCCGATAGTCACCTGGCGCTCCTGCATCACCTCTAGCAGTGCAGACTGCACTTTGGCTGGCGCACGGTTAATCTCATCTGCCAGTAGAAGGTTGGTAAATACCGGTCCTTTTTTGATTTTGAATGCATTATTGGTAGGGTCATAAATCTCTGTGCCTATGATATCGGAAGGAAGTAGATCTGGGGTAAATTGCACTCTCTTGAAGTCTAGACCAAGCGTCTTGGCAAGTGCATTGACAGTCGTTGTCTTAGCGAGCCCTGGCACACCTTCAAGCAGGATATGTCCGCGGCATAATAGACCTGCAAGCAGACCCTCGATCATTTTATCCTGACCGACGACAACCTTGCTGATCTCCTCTTTAATTCTTTGGATAGTCTCCAATAGTCACTCCTCGTAATGAGATATTTCATTACGGAGTGTACTCCAATGAGTTTAACTAAATGTTAATCATTAGCGGCATCGGCGATAGCCAGCTCTCCATCCATTTCTATAACTTACTGAGCTTCTCCAGTAGTAGCTGCTCTTATACCATCTCCCCCTGGCGCTGGAGCACCCATTATTGTACCCTCTACTATAGTAGCTTCTACTATAACTTGGTCGCCTACTGCTCTCATTGGCAACCACTGTACCTGCCACTCCCACACCTGCACCGGTAACAAAACCTCTTTCAAAGTCTGTACATCCGGTCATTGCAAATCCTGCCATAACCATGGATCCGATGATCGCCAATCTCATCAATGTCTTTTTCATTTCTACTCCTTTATGCTGATATCCCATAGTATACCATAAGAATGTGGCAAAAAAAAAGTCATTTACTGCCTATATGCGCTCCTCTTCTTTTCCGAAAAAGAGCTGCATACCGGCCAAAGAGAATATCATAAAGAGCAGTGTCCATACATTCATACTATCTGCACTGTCTCCAACAATACCTGCACAGCCACAGCTTACCGCTGCATCCAGCGTGAGACTGGCACTTGTATTTCCTGAGCCCACTGTCACTGCCTGGGTAATACCTTCGGTATTGGCTGTATTGACATTCGTAGTGCTATCACCATTAGGTTTACCCTCAGTAAAGGCATATCCATCATCCAGATACTTTTTGGGTAGGTTAAATCTCACCTGGTAAGTGCCGGCAGGTACATCAAAGCCATATTTTCCATTCTCGTCCGTTGTCGTTTCTGCTGGCCACTCTGTTGGCGTGCTGGTAAGACTACTGTTCTGATCATCTGTCCAATAAAGTTTGGATCCGTTCCCATCAAGTATCTCAACCAATACACCCGCGATCGGCTCATCCACACCTTTGTCTCCACCGTCATAGAGATTGTCTCCATCATGGTCTATCCAGAAATAGTCACCGATATGGAAGCTATCTACAGGTGGTGGTGGTGCAGGATAATGGATAGTAATCGTTGCTTCATTACTGATATCTCTATTGGTTTCTCTGACCGTATAGCGGACAGGTGTTGGATCTTCTGCAAAGTCAGCATTCGGCTCAAAGGTGACTTCTCCTGTGTCTTCATCCACACTCCATGTGCCCTCACCAGGCACCGCGAAACCAATGATATCACCCTCTGCATCTGTCAACATATCTGTTGCATTTGCTGGAGCGATCAAGCTGACGCGCGTTGGATCGAGTGCCTCTGTAGTGTGATAATCATTTTCCAAGATATTCACAGTCACTGTCTCGCCTAGATCCATAGCACTCTTTTCATCATCAGTAGCTACTGGTGGATAGTCCACATGAATCATAGAGCTTGTTGTGTTCCCTGCTATATCCTCTATAGTATACTCGATTGGTGTCGGATCACCCACATAACCATCTTCTGGATTAAAGGTAACCTGCCCCGTTACAGGGTCTACACTCCATCTACCCTCTCCAGGAATAGTGAATTCAATGACATCACCATCTGCATCTTCAATGATATCTGTCGCCTCATCAGGGGCTGTCAGCGTCACAGTACTGGCATCCAGCGCATAGGTACCTGTATTATCATTGGCAAGAATGTCGATCACTGCCTCTTCTCCGGTATTGGCATCTTGGATATCATCAGATGAAACAGGTGGCCGTACTACTACGAAGCCATCCACATCAGAGCCTACACCATTGCTTGGTACAGTCACAGTGGTACTGTCTGTACCCTCTGTTTGTGTCATACCGCCAGGCAGTGTACTCTCATCGATATCTACGATGGTATCGCCTGCCGGTACAACCGCTGCGTAGTTACCGTTCTCATCGGTGGTGAGGTTCTGCTCCTCTCCATTGGCATCGGTGATCGTGACGGTTACGCCTTCAAGCCCTGGCTCACCTGCATCCTGTACGCCGTTACCATTGGTGTCTTCATAGA
>JALWVW010000023.1 GCA_027079365.1 Campylobacteraceae bacterium
GGATCAACATTTTTGGCGATGATAAAGACTGTGGCGAGTACCAGTGTGATATTGAAGATATTGCTTCCTATAACATTGGCAACAGCAATTTCAGGTCTGTGGTTTATGCTGGCAGTCACGGAGGCTGCCATCTCGGGAAGGCTGGTGCCGACAGCCACGAGGGTTGCGCCTATGACATACTCGGAAATACCGAAGCGAAGGGCGATCTTTTCGCTTTGGTCTATCAGAATATCTGATCCCCAGATCAATACACCCAAAGAGACAATAAAGATCAGAAAATCCATCAGCTTCCTTCTGTTCTGACAATCAGACTTTTGGGAAGATCAAAGCGCCAGATCAACTTCTCTTCCAGTTCTCTCATCTCTCCGTCATCCGTCTCATGGTCATAGCCGAGCAGGTGCAGTAATCCATGGATAAAAAGTAGTGTAAGTTCATCTTGTTCTGTATGCTCCAATTCTATTGCTTTTTCTTTCACTTTGTCCATGGAGATTACGATGGAACCTGCGGGTTCATGGGTTCTGTTTCCGCGTATTGGAAAGCTGAGTACATCGGTAGGATCATTTTTTCGGCGGTGAATACCATTGAGAAACTGGATGAATTCATTGTCGCACAGGATCAGTTCGACATCCTTTTCGGTAAGATAATTGGCGATTTTTTCCAAGTGTCCAGTGGGGACTATCAGATCGGTCATGTTTTCCAGTATGATCATAGGTTAATTGCCATAATATTTTTGTTCATCGATGCTCTGCTGATACTGTGTTCTCATCGTACCAGGCGCTGCTTCTGCAGGGATGATCAGCTTGCAGGTGGCCCTGCCTGTATTCCACCCTTTGACATAACTCTTCGAGCTTCCGGAGAGCAGATAGTTTTTGATGAAGTGACCATTGGCAGTGCGACAGCCATCTCTGACCCCCTGCTTGTAGGTGTGACCAAGATTTCTGCCGAAATTATATCCCTGGAGACAGAAGTAGCCCCGTGTCTCTGCTGTGGAGGAGCATCTGGAGACAGAGGTACCTGCGCAGCCACTAAGCAAAAAAAGTACACTGCCAAGTACGCATGTATGTAAATATATAGTGCGCAATGAGCCTCCTTTTAGTCATGTGTGATACAGTAATTGAATCCTGTGAGCAATCCAGATATCTATGTCTAGGTTATTTAGAGGGTTCAATGTGGTAAGATTTTAGCAGAATATCGTTTAAACCCGATATATGAAACAAAACGAATAGTGAGACAAGGGGGCGATGATGGCAACAATTTTTCAACAGTCTGTATGGGAAGCGCTTGAGCAGATCCCCCGTGGCAAGGTAACAAGCTACGCTGCGATAGCCCGATATCTGGATACCGGAGCAGTCAGAGCTGTGGGCAGTGCCGTGGGCAAAAACCCCAATGCGCCGGAGGTGCCCTGTCATCGTGTCGTGCGCAGTGATGGTAGAATAGGACAATATAGTGGGGGTGAGGGTGTACCGACCAAGGTGAGACTGCTCTCAGAAGAGGGAGTAGTGACCAGAGAAGGAAAAATTGTTGACTTCGAAAAGGTCTATTGGGACTTTGGCTAATGGAGCAGTGAAGGTGGGCTTTAGGCCTTTACGATCCCTTCAGGCAACATCTCTTCTTGTCCCGGGAAGATGCTTTCTACTATGAGCTCAGGATGGATCAGCTCTCTCAGTTTCTTCTGGATGACCATTTTGGTCGTTGCAGTACTCATGGAGCAGCCGTTGCAGGTACCACCCAGTTCTACATAGGAAATACCATCCTTGACACCCAGAAAATGCATGGTGCCGTCATGGGATTTGACATACTCTGCGATCTTTGGTAGGTAGTTTGCTACAGCCGTTGCCAACTCTTCATCTGAAAATGGGATCATTTTTTACCTTATGAATATTACCGCACTAAGTAAATACCTCAATTTTTGATGTAATGATTTCGTTCATAATCAAGGAAGATTTTTGAAGGACTCGCCTTAGCGAATTCAAGAAAATCTAACGCAGAGTATGGGCGAAAGCATTGCACCCTTCGGGAAGAGCGAGAAGAGGCAAGCTGCAAGCAGATAAATTTTTGAATTACCTACGGGTAGTCCTACAAATTTCTCTACTCACATCTCACCTCTTCTCACCCTTTCAAAAGTTGAGGTATTTACTTAGTGCGGTAATAGTTTTGGATGGAATATATCAGAAGAAGTTTAATGCAAGTTAAAAATAGTTATGATTTTTCAAAAAAAGTGGGGGGGAATGATGCTAAAGTTCATATTTTCACTGATCCTGTTGTTGACTCTGTCTGTTGTTGCCAGGCAGAATAGCTATACCAAATACCAGCAGTTTGTCCTACGCGCAGAAGCCAAAGCGACGGCTCCTGCACGCAAAGTGATGCAGACAGTACGCCATATGGTAGAGCAGAAAGTGGTGATCCGTGGTGCCTGCTGGGACTATCTCGATACAGCATTTACCCGGGCGGGCTATCCCAGAGGAAAGCGCAGTATCATACACAAGGGAAGCAAGGGTAATGGCCCTTATGCTCCAGCGAGTAAGATTAGGGTCGGTGACTGGCTCTATTATATCAACCATTCCTATCACAATATTGAGCACAGCGGACTGTTTGTCGGCTGGACAAACTACAAGAGGCGGCAGGGTCTGATCATGAGCTATGCGGGCGAGGGCAGGGTGGAGCCTGCCAGATACAAAGTCTATGATCTCTCTCATGTCTATCATATTATGCGCGCCAACTAGTTGTTACGATACTAAGCACCTTATGGTTGAAAGCTTGACAAAAGTACCTACAGAGGGTGGATGCTATCTTTATGCTATCTTTATTGGGTAGGATTTGGTATAGTATTATCTTTATGGCAATTGACACAATGCCATTGTGATGACAAATTTTCCAAAGGAGCAACCATGTTAAAAGAGATTTATCAACCTAATCCTGATATTGTCAACAACGCAGCAATCAGGGGAATGGGCGAATACTGGGAACTGCAGAGTAGAGCCAAAGCAGACTATGAGGGATTCTGGGAAGGGTATGCCAACAGAAAGATTGACTGGTTTAAACCTTTTGATACGGTGCTGGATGAAAGTGAAGCCCCTTTTTATAAATGGTTTACGGGCGGACAGCTCAATGTGGCGCATCAGTGTGTAGACAGACATTTGGCGACCAAGAAAAACAAAGCAGCGATCATTTTTGAGGGGGATAATGGCGATTATCAGATCCTCACCTACCGCAGGCTCTCTTATGAGGTCAACAAAACTGCCAATATGTTTAAAAATAACTTTGGCATCAAAAAGGGTGATCGTGTTGTCCTTTATATGCCAATGATCCCCGAAGCTGCGATCTCCATGCTCGCCTGTGCCAAGATTGGTGCGATACATTCTGTGGTCTTTGGCGGATTCTCTGCAGAGGCACTGAGAGACAGGATAGAAGATGCCGAGGCAAAGCTGGTGGTGACGGCTGACGGTGCCTTCAGAAAGGGCAAGCCCTATATGCTCAAGCCTGTCGTAGACAAAGCCCTCGAAGCGCGTTGTGAATGTGTCAATGCTGTCTGTGTCGTAGAGAGAAACGGAGAGGAGATCCACTGGGAGCCGGGCAGAGACTATGCCTACAATGAGCTGATCAAGTCTCAGTCTCATGTCTGTGAGGCTGAGCCGATGGAGAGTGAAGATCCGCTCTTCTTGCTCTATACTTCCGGCAGTACTGGTAAGCCAAAAGGGGTGCAGCACTCTACAGCGGGCTATATCCTCTGGGCACAGATGACGATGGAGTGGGTCTTTGACCTCAAGGACAACGATACTTATTGGTGTACCGCAGATGTAGGCTGGATCACTGGGCATACCTATATCGTCTATGGGCCGTTGGCTGCAGGGGCTACGACAATCATGTTCGAGGGGGTGCCGACCTATCCGGATGCAGGACGCTGCTGGAGAATGGTAGAAGAGTATCAGATCAATCAGTTCTATACGGCGCCGACTGCGATACGACTCCTGCACAAAATGGGAGCAGATGAGCCGAGCAAGTATGACCTGAGCTCCCTGAGAGTGCTGGGGACTGTTGGTGAACCGATTGATCCTCCGGCCTGGAAATGGTACTACGAAGAGGTGGGTAATGAAAAGTGTGCGATTGTAGATACCTGGTGGCAGACAGAGACGGGTGGGCATATGGTCTCACCATTGCCTGGGGCGACAGCGATCAAGCCAGCCTGCGCGACCTTCCCGCTGCCTGGTATCATGGCAGAGGTGATTGATGAGGAGGGTAACCCTACTCCTGTGGGAGAGAAGGGCTTCCTCTGTATCACAAGACCGTGGCCAAGTATGATCCGAAATGTTTGGGGGGACAAAGAGCGCTATATCAGCTCCTATTTCGGAGATTGCAAACAGGATGGCAAGCCGGTCTACTTCTCAGGCGATGGCGCAATGGTGGACGAGGGTGGCTATATCACGATCACTGGTCGTACTGATGATGTTATTAATGTCTCCGGTCACCGTATGGGTACGGCCGAAGTGGAGGCAGCGATCAAAAAGCATGATGGTGTGGCAGCAGTCGCAGTCGTCGGAAAGCCACACGAGATCAAGGGAGAAGGTATCTTTGCCTATATCGTACTCAAGAGTGATGACGGTGTAGCAGATGAGCTAGAGACTATGAAAGAGATCAACGGGATCATTAAGCAGGAGATTGGCGCTATCGCACTTTGTGATGATATGGCATTTGTACCCGATCTTCCCAAAACCCGCTCAGGAAAGATCATGCGTCGTATCCTTCGCTCTATCGTCAAAGGTGAAGCGATTACACAGGATACCTCTACGCTGGAAGATCCGACAATTGTACCGACCATAGAGGAGATCGTCAACCGTAAGACATAATTTCTAACCACAGATACTCTGGATGATTGTTGTACCAATGATCCGGAGTGAACTACCTCTTCAAAAAATTTGATACTTTTTCCCTGCAAGCTCTTAGCCAATAGGTGCTACCATTTGTCCATTATTTTACCCCAAAATATGCAACAGAGAGTGGTAATTGTATGCCATAATCTGGGTTCAAAGGACAGTGTAGATGAAAATCAAAAGTCTATATATTTCATCCCATGTGGTCGCAGCAGGCAAAATGGTAGTGACAATGGGACTTATGGAGTTCCTCAAAGCAAAGGTACACAAAGTTGCCTTCTTCAGACCTTTTGTCAAAAAGAAGGATTTCGATGAAGATATAGCTTTTTTCATGGAAAGGTATACGCTGGATATGCAGGCTGAGCAGACTTATGGTTTCAGCGTAGAGGAGGCGGAGCGTTTCATCATGGACGGCAGGTCAGATCAGATGATCAAAGAGCTGATTATCAAGATCAAGATGCTGGAAGAGAGTTACGATTTTGTTTTGATTGAGGGACTTCACCAGTCTGTATTTTCCAACACCATAGAGATGGATGTCAATCTGGAGGTAGCCAGACACGCAGGCACCCCTTTTGTCAATATTCTCAAAGGGGACAGAGAGGATGCGTCGACGATACTGGATGATATTGTGATGGAGCATGACAATATCATCCATGCCGGCTGCAAACATTTTGCTACCTTTGCCAACAGATTAGGCGCAGATACGATTTTGGAACTACAGAAGCTTCTGTCTCAGAGAGAAGATCTCCCTCCTGTCTATTTGCTCCAGGAGCTGAACGAGCTGGATATGCCTACGATCTTTGAGGTAAGGAAGTCTCTGGGGTGTGGGGTACTCAGGGCTGACAGCAGTGACTATAGACGGGTTGTCAAGCATACAAAAATCGCTGCAATGAGGCTGGAGAATTTTCTGGAGTATATAGAAGATGGTGATCTGATACTTGTGCCTGCCGACAGAGCCGATATTGTAGCGGGGGCAATACTTGCGATCAAGTCCAACAGGTACCCCAATATCTCCGGTATTGTGCTGACTGGCAAGATGGAGTTGGCAAAAACGATTCAGGAGGTACTTGCCAGCTTTGATACGCTGCCTGTGCCGATACTTACGATTCACGATGACACCTATCAGGTAGCACTCAAGATCGAGAAAGTGCCCGCCATGATCAGAGCAAAAAGTGAGCGAAAGATCGCCTTGGCAATGGGGCTTTTCAATAGTGCGGTCGATATGGAAGAGTTAAATCGTCTGATTCAACAGGAGAACACGACCCTGCTGACACCTATTATGTTTGAGTACTCACTGTTCCAGCGAGCCAGAGCTGCCAAGCAGAAAATCGTGCTTCCAGAAGGGCTTGATGAGAGGATACTTCGTGCTGCAGAAACGGTACTTCGCAGGGATGTGGTCGATATCATATTGCTGGGAAATCGTGCAGAGATACGCCACCAAAGCGGCATACTGGGGTTGGATATCAGTAAGGCTGAGATTATTGATCCTCATGACTCTCCACTGCTCAAGAAATTTGCCAAAGAGTTCTATCGCCTGAGACAGCATAAGGGGATTACGCTTGATGCGGCATTTGATCTGGTGACATCACTCTCTTACTTTGGTACAATGATGGTACAGATGGGCTATGCTGACGGGATGGTCTCAGGAGCGACACATACCACACAGGAGACGATCCGTCCGGCATTACAGATCATCAAGACCAAGCCAAATACCCCTATAGTGTCGAGCCTCTTCTTTATGAGTTTTGAGACCCGTGTGCTGGTCTATGCTGACTGTGCGATCAACCAAGACCCCAGTGCAGAAGAGCTGGCAACGATCGCGATCACTACAGCAGACACGGCACAGCAGTTTGGTATTGAGCCGCGTATTGCTATGCTCTCCTATTCTACAGGAAGCTCGGGCAAAGGTGCAGAGGTAGAAAAGGTGGCTTCGGCAACACGCATAGCACGGAGGAAGAGACCAGATCTTTTGATCGAAGGGCCAATACAGTACGATGCTGCGATCGATCCGGTTGTTGCAAGCAAGAAGCTTCCGAATAGTAAAGTCGCAGGTAGGGCTACGATCTTTATCTTCCCTGACCTCAATACAGGGAACAATACCTATAAGGCAGTCCAGCGCTCTTCAGGTGCTGTGGCTATCGGTCCTGTCTTGCAGGGCTTAAAAAAACCGATTAACGATCTCAGTCGGGGTTGTCTGGTCGCAGATATTGTCAACACCATTGTCATTACAGCCATTCAGGCAGCAGAGGAGCAGTCATGAAAATACTTGTGCTCAATGCAGGCAGTTCCTCTCTCAAATACAAACTCTATGAGCTAGATCCTTTGTCCGTGCTTGTTTCAGGGGTGATCGAGCAGATCGCAGAGGGAGGATATGTCGAGGCAATCAGAGAGATGGAGCAGCAGCTGGAAGGAGCTGGGATTACTGCCCTTTCTCAGCTTGATGCCATCGGCCACAGGGTAGTGCATGGGGGTGAACGCTTTACCAAAAGTGTACGGATTGATGAGGTGGTGATAGCAGCGATCCGTGCGCTTATCCCTCTTGCACCTCTGCATAATCCTGCCAACCTGGAAGGCATTATGGTCACCCGTACAGAGGCACCTGAAGTACCTCAGGTTGCGGTCTTTGATACGGCTTTTCATCAGAGTATACCGGACTATGCCTATCGCTATGCTCTGCCCGAAGAGACCTATGTGCAGATGGGTGTGCGCCGTTATGGCTTTCATGGTACTTCACATCATTTTGTTGCCAAAGAGGCCGCGGCTGAGCTGGGCAAAGATCCTTCTGCTGTCAACCTGATCACGCTGCATCTTGGCAATGGTGCCAGTGCCTGTGCGATCAAGGAGGGACGAAGTGTGGATACCTCGATGGGATTTACACCCCTGGAAGGGCTGATCATGGGGAGCAGGAGTGGGGATATTGATCCGGCGATCCTGCTGTATCTCTCTCGTGAGTATGGCTACAGCACAGAGGCGCTGGACCACATGCTCAACAAGCAGAGTGGTCTGCTGGGGCTCTGCGGAGAAAATGATATGCGACAGATCCACCGCATGATCGCAGAGGGCGATACCCGTGCCGCACTAGCACATGAGATGTTCTGCTACCGTATCGTCAAGTATATTGGTGCCTATACAGCCGTACTGGGCAAGGTGGATGCACTTGTCTTTACCGGTGGGATAGGGGAGCATGATGCTGTGACCAGGCAGGCGATTATGGCACAACTCCCTGGAGATACCAGATACCTTACGATTGCTACGGATGAGGAGCTGGAGATCGCACTACAGGTGGCAGAACTGATCAGCTAGAGGTTCCATGTATGATATATTCTCGCTACTCCTGCGTTAGGAATTTCTGTGCATCGTTTTTGCTTTCATTCTCATCCATTATTTCAAAGCCACAGTCCAGGTTTTCATTCATGATCTCTTTTGCATAGGTATTACCAGTAGAAGCAGCCAGTATGGTGAGTCCTCGAGCGATCTTGTAGATGGAGTGCCCCCGTAATCTATTCCTGAACCTGTTCCGTATAAAGTTGAACTTGCCATATCTTTCATTGATCTTGATCTTTCTGAAGTGGCTATGGTAGCGTCTGATGTATGCCAAAAGCTCTTGCTCTTCATTGACTACGACCCTGTAGGAGTGTTTTGTTTTGTATTTTGGTTGAAATACTCTAGGTGAAGTATTGAAGACAATGGCATCAATATTGTCTCTGTACAGCGAACAGTGCAGTGCCAGTCCTCCGCCCAAAGAATGCCCGGTAGCGATAATCTTGTAGCCCTCATACCGACTGTCTGACAACAGGTCGTCCAATACCTTCTCCGCCTCTGCATATTGTCCTTTTCCAAAGATATTGAAGTTGCCGT
>JALWVW010000024.1 GCA_027079365.1 Campylobacteraceae bacterium
AAGTAATATTGGCAGATGCACTGTTTGTATCAGATGTGCTCTTAGTATCGGTGTTTTTGGTATTCTCCACTTGCTGATCAAGACTAAGGTTTGCATTGGCATCCTGACTGACTTTTTGACTTGCTGCCTCTTGTGAGCCGGAACCTCCGCCACAGCCCATCAAAACCAAAGTAATAACGCTAAAAAAAATGACCCTCTTCATAAGTATTCCCCCATAAATGAAATGCAATGGGAAAATGCCAAAATAATAAGAGAAAGCATGCGTTGAGAATACATATAAGAAGAAATATGCGGCAACCTGGCGATCTTTTTCAAGACCCATAGCTTTCCGTCCCTACCTCGCGATAGGTTTGGCTTTTTCACATTGTGTTAGTACATTCGTATTATACTGAGAAAATGTCAAAAAGAAGTAAAAAATGTCAAATTTATAAAATTTAAGAGGGTCTAATCACACTTATGGTATTATGGTAGTGTACAGTTCGGTAGCTCGAACCTATGTTCTTTGAGGTTTTTACCTTTATTATTGTAAAGCCAAACTGTTCGCAAGAATAGGACGGAAAGCCACGGATCTTGGCCCCTGCTTGTGCCAAGAGAGCCGGGTTGCATCATTTATTTTTTCGGAGGAAAAGATGAATTTTGCGAAAATTTTACTTAAATTACTTATAGTTTCTGTGTTTTCTACACTTTTTTCAATTACACTTCATGCTGTTGATATAGAACTCGACAATACTATTACCAAGATAAACGGTGATGGTAATGTCGAGACATGTCAAACAGGTGATACGTATAGACTCGGTACCAATGCGACCTACAATGGCCATGCATTGGATCTCCTAGTCGAGATTACTGCGGAAGACAATGAATACGATGAACTCTCTTCTCAAGACGATGGTTCTTGTATTAGTAGCCAAAATGGTATCATGAATACTAGATTGCGGGACAAAGATACAGGCAATGATCAAGCCTACATGGATCTCAAGGTAACCGTCGTACAGAAGGGAACCAGCACGCCTGTCGAAGTAGACAGAATTGTTTTCGCCGGGCTGGATCTTGATAAAAATAATGCAACCTCTGGCTCCTATGTCACAGGTACGGACAATATCTATATCAAGAGTCCAACCAAAGCCTATATTCAGTCCGACGATCACTCTGATGTCACCTACAGTGAAGGGAATTTCGGTGCAGGATTTGACAGAGAGCTGATGGGTAGAGACAAAGGGGGAAACTCTAACTGTCAAGACTATGTCAGTGATCCCCAGCCTGAATGTAGAGGTGGAGGTATTGCCATAGAGGATATCCATGGGCCCAACAGAGTCTCTTCTATAGAGATCAGGGTATCCAATGACAATGCCTACGGTCAAACTGACTCCAATAGTGTATATAGACTCATTCAACTCTCCTTCAAAGAGAGTGATTTTGAAGCTATACTTGTAGACCATGATGACCATGGAGATATCCCTGCGACTTATGGAGATGCCAGACATCAATCCACCGTCTTTACTGTGCTTGGATATGGATATCCTGCAGACAATGAGGATGCGCAATATGCTGTACTTGCCGATCTGGATGATGATCCTGCACCAGGTGAGATCAATTTTGATGATGAAGATGGTGTTAGATTTGGCAGCCGACTAATCTCCGGTGCAGAATTCAATATGACCGTGGGGTATACCTATGATCTCAATGTTACCACCATAGGACACGGCTATCTTAATATATGGGTAGACCTGAATGGAGATGGTACTTTTGACGGAGCCGAGGAGCAGCTACTTACTGATCGCTACATCTCAAGTACTGTTGCAATCAATACTATTATTCCATTGGCACTCCCTACTACCAATTATGCCGGTAGATCCTATATTCGTTTTAGATTTTCGGAGAATACCGGTACAGAACCAAGTGGAGATGGAGGCAAAGGCGAAGTTGAAGACTATACGGTCTTTTTCTTACCTTCTGGAAGTGTTTCTGGACATGTTTACAATGACCTCAATGGCAACAATATACAAGATGCGGGTGAACCAAACCTCCCTGATATCAATGTAACTGTTACCGCTGCCAACGGAGAGGCACAAACGGCTGTCACCAATAATGACGGAGACTATACTGTCTCTTATGTTGCTGCTGGTAATGCTATTGTAAATATAGATACGGATACTCTTCCCTCCGGAGCCATGCAGACAGAAGGAAGCAACCCAACAACTGTAACAGTCACGGGTGATATAGACAATTTTGAAGAGAACAATGGTTTCCAAATGCAGGCAAACCTTGTTACTGTTAAAACAGTGGATGTATCTACACCACAAGAGGGAGACAGTGTTACTTTTAGTATCACGGTACAAAATCTTGGTGCCGCATTGGCAACCAATGTCTCTTTGGAAGATACACTGCCTGCCGGTATTACCTATACAGGAAATAATTCTGGCCAAGGTAGTTATGATAGCAGTACTGGCGTATGGGATCTAGGCATACTTGATAATGGAGATATTGCAACCCTCACACTCACAGGAACGGTCGATACAGGCACAGCGGGGAGTACGATCACCAACTTCACCAGTGCGGCCTCTACACCTGACCAATACGACCCTACGACTT